>NZ_JAIWNX010000140.1 GCF_020217185.1 Asticcacaulis sp. | reverse complement strand
GATCGCCTGCGCCACCTTAAGCCGGGAGCCGTGGATCGAAGGCCACCGCCTCAGCGATCAGCACGTGTCGCTGATCGGCGGTTTTACGCCGGACATGCGCGAAGCCGACGCCGAAACCTTGCGCCGCGCCTGCGTCTATATCGACACCCCGGCGGCCCTTTCGACGGCGGGCGATCTGAGCGGCCTCACGCTTAAGGATATTCGCGGCACCCTGCACGACCTGTGCGACCCGGCCTTTGCGCCACACAGCGGCCTCAGTGTCTTCAAAAGCGTCGGCGAAGCGGCGCAGGACCTCGCTGCGGCTGAGGTGCTGCTGGGGTCTTAAAAGGAACCACAGATTTCACAGATGACATAGATTAAGAGGGTCGATGCCCCCCTTAGCCCTTATGAATAAAGGCGCGAAGCGCCAATCTGTGAAATCTGTGAAATCTGTGGTTCTCTCTCCTATCCAGTACGTCGGGGGTATAGCTACGTTTGCTCAATGCGGGGCCGAGAAACAGGCTTCACACCCGCGCAAACCCCGCCTAGTCTCGCTTCAAACGGAGACACACGCATGGGCTTTCTGGCCAGTCTGTTCAAATCCAAACGGTCCGAGATTCACGACCTGCCCGACCGGCGGCTGATGACCGACGCCTATCTGCCCGCCTTTGCCGCGCTGAAAGGCCGGCTGCTGTTCGTCGGCTGCCGTGGCTATAATCGCGGCTATTACCGCATTTTGGAACAGCATGGGGCCGAAGCCTGGACCACCGACATAGACCCGCGCTCGGCCCGCTTTGGCCACAAAACGCGCCACCGCACGGGTGACATCTGCGACGCCGATAGCCTGTTTGCGGACCTGCGTTTCGACGGCATCGTGTGCAATGGCGTTCTGGGCTATGGCGTCGATTCCGAAGCCCAGCAAGTGCGTGCCCTGAACGCTCTGGCGGCGATCATGCCCCCCGGCGGGCACCTGTTGATCGGCTGGAATACGGATAAGATCAGCGACCCCATCGCAGCGGGCCTGACCACTACCCACTTCACCCCGGCCCCCTTCGCAGACCAGCCGTCGCGCGTGCGCTTCGACGCGGTGACGCATGTGTATGACCATCTGGTGCGGAATTAACGCACGCACTTTTGTATAGAAAATGTGCGCACATTCGTATATAGAATATCTCCAACAGGAGCCGTTCCATGCCCGCGCAAGACCCCGTCTCAATCAATATCCGCGCCAAGGCCGCGCAGCGTGATCTGATTGATCAGGCGGCGGAACGTCTGGGCCGCAGCCGTTCGGACTTCATGCTGGAGGCCGCCACGCGCAAGGCCGAGGATGTCCTGCTCGATCAGGCGTTTTTCCGCCTCGATGCCGATGCCTTTGCGCAGTTTCAGGCCCTTTTGGATGCGCCGCCTCAGCCGAACGCCCGCCTGCGTCGTTTCCTCAGCGAACCCTCGCCCTGGGACGACGCATGAAGCTCTCTGAGCTTACGCCGCCCGCGCCGATTACCCCGGCGCATGAGATAGCGGAGTTTCAGTCCGGCGTCGCGTCGCTGGATGAATGGCTGCAAAAACGCGCCCTGAAGAACGAAAACGCGCTCGCTTCGCGCACCTATGTCACCTGCGAAGGCCACCGCGTGGTGGGCTATTATTGCCTGTCCGCCGGAGCCGTCGCGCTCAGTGAAACGCCGAAGACACTGACGCGAAACATGCCCGATCCCATTCCGGTTGTGGTGCTGGGGCGACTGGCCATTGACCTGAGCTGGCAGAACAAGGGGCTGGGCAAGGCCCTGTTGCAGGACGCCACGCGCCGCGCACTGGCCGCCGCCGACATTGCGGGCGCGACCGCCCTGCTGGTCCATGCCTTGTCCGAAGAGGCGCGCCGCTTTTATCTGTCGCGCGGGTTTGTGGCCTCACCTATCCAGCCCATGACCCTGTTTCTGCGCCTCTCAGACGCCAGGGCGGTGCTTCGGTCGTGAAAGTATCTGGCGTCCCTCACGCTATGGCCGAAAGTGCATATCGACAGGAAAAGCAAACCATTAAGCCTCTTTATATTTTCTCATTATTGCCAATCAAGGAGGTTGGGCTGCGCCGCTTTTTTGGATGGGTTCCTGAAATGAGTAAGGGCTGACTGAATTTGTTCGATCAGGAACGACGCCCCTGATCGCTCACTCCCAAATTCGGGAAACTCTGAACAGCGTAGAGCGTGCTCAAATTCCAGATACTTTAGGAATTTCTCGACGCATTGAGCCATATAAAAAACGGATATTTTGTCGTTTTGGTTTTCTCGATTTATATACACTCCAATCTCCGCAGCGACATCCTCATTTAAAATTGGGGTAACCGTCAAAACGCTGTATATATATTCTATCCTTTCGCATAATATACGCAAATGAATGAATCCCGACGCAGTGACTTTTACGCTATCGTCTTCGGAGACAGAAGACTTGTTCATATGATCCGCTTCAATAAGTTCGTTTTTTAGCAACCATGAACATGCGGCTATCACATCTTCAGTTGCATACCCTCGAAGCTGCATTGAATCTGCAATGGTCTTAACTGAAAAGTATCCTTCTAATCCAATGTCACCCCTCTTTTTTCTGTTGTCTGTAAGCCAGAATATTATATCCCCTATAATAAAATTGTTCGGATTTGTCCAATTTTCATCAAAGTGAAATATATTTTTTACATACCCACTTACATCGCTGTAGAATCTATACTCTGTTCTCATCAATATTTTCAAGACTGTATATTCAGGTATTCGTATTTCGCCGGCACCCTTTGCCTGCGAAGTTATCGCATCGGTTGCCAAGTGGCCGGAGGTAAGTATGCTCTGAAACATATCCAGAGCCTTTCTAACATCTCTCCCCGCTATACCTTGTAAAATTCTTGAAATGACGTGCTTTCTAGAAAATATTTCTATATATATGCCATGTAAAAAATCACCAAGCATGGTTTTTGGGTATTGTATTTTATACCCATTGCTTAGAGTGTATTCTAAAGTATCTGAAACATTTATAGAGAGATATTCTAGAGATAGCTCTAAACGCCGCTTTACGACATCTAGAAATCGTGGCGGCGTGACATGAAATATAACGCCCGTCCTATACGTATCTAACGGAGGTCGATCTTTAAATCTCTCATATGTTTCATCACGCATTTGAAGTATAATAAATGCATTAGTTAGGCTCATAAACCAGAGAGAAAGCTGAAATGCGGAGAGCTGATCTTTAAGCTCAAGCTTATCTACATTGTCCATTACGACGACTACAGTCTCCGATTTACTACCAACGAAATAGTTACATATCCCAAATGATAATTTTCTAGGGTCATCTTGCCATATCTGAAAATCTGTAGCTCTCTGCCGAATAACTTCGCTTTCCGATATCTTGCTTAATTCAGCGTAGACGCCACGTCGCTTCTGTAGATCTCTTGCGAAAATACGGTTCAGGTTTTCTGATTCATATGGATCGAAGCCTGCGTTTTCTTTTTGAAAACTTTCAACAAACTGCTCGCAAATCCAAATCTCTGCCCCGTCAAGATTATCTGGAGCAGTGTTAAAATCTATGAACGCCCAATGCGTCACTTTTTTGAGATGTTCAGGCTGTAAAAGTTCTTTATACCGCCGCGCAAACAAAGATTTACCCGATCCCACACCTCCTGTTATTAACTGAAGCTGCCCTTGATTTAAGGTGGCAGATTTGAACTCGGCAATTGCTCCTGTTAATCGAGGTTCACTTGAGCGGGTCGGATTTAAGTCCTGAGTAATGTCGCCACGTCGCCCTACAATGCGGTCTTTTAAAAGCGCTTCGAGCACGGCATCGTAAGTGGTGATGTCATCACTGCCTACGTATCCCTTTTCATAAATTTCTTTATCGTCATTTTGAGAAGTTGACGTGAAGTAGCGCCTTAATACCGGAGCCAATTCGGCCGCGAAGTCGTTGAACGCCTTTTTGGAATTGAGTAAGGCTTGACCCCCAGCCTTATTATAGGGGTGGACGGCTTTTTTAACCTTCATTGCCAGCAAACATCTGCGGGCATGGTCTAGGATAAGATGCGACCCGCAAAAATCTCGAAGGCTTTGCAGCGCACTCGATCCAATTACCAAATCAGCTATATCAACGTCGATTGACGGCTCTGCGTCCCACGCACCTGCGAGAAGTCTCGTCCCATTGCAAGCTAAGATAAAATGACAGGGGTTTAGTCCCGACTTGTACAACTGGTTTAGATTATGGGCATACAAAGCCGCCTCTCTGTATCCCTCCTCAACCTTCACATCGGGACTTTTAGCCTCTACCACCAATAATGGGAGAGCATTACTCCAAATTGAAAAATCTGGAAAATACCCGCGCAATTTTCCGGCAGATTTATCTAAGTTTGACGGGCTTAAGTATGTCTTATTTTTTATTTTATCCAAACCAATATTTAAATAGTTACTTGAAGATAATATTGGAAGTATAACCTTTATTTCCACATCTCCTTCAGTTTCCACACCAGTGATTTGGGGAAAATAAATTGCAGCCTTATCTAAATCTGAATGGTCCGGCATGTTAATTTGTCTTCAGGTGAGCAGTTGGGGTGAGGCAATGACGCAGGGTTCTCAGCATAATAGATTGCATGGTAGCCAGCAGGACTGCAAATTCATTTTCACCTGAAGCGCGAGCGCCCCAAAGATTAGAGCGTTTTTTCGCTCAAGCGGGTACCGGTTGAGCGAAAAAAAAAAGCGACAAAACAAAAATTTAGAGCACGTTTACGATTCAACCTGAACGAAACGTGCTCTAAGCAGTGGAAGTGAACTTCGGTCTTGAGAATTTGCATCAGCCCCTAGCGATCAGTCCAGAGCCTTTCCTGATGGTCCTCCGACGATGGGGGAAGATATCGGATCATGATCTCCCAGACCGAGCTTGAACCTGTCTCCAGCCGCCTGTGAGGCTTTGACGGGGTTTGTGCTGACGGTCTCCCGCAGACCGGGTTCTTCGCTAGCGGCGCACCAAGGTAAGGCTTGCGCCCCAATACTTCTATGGACCTGAAATTATCATTCTGTGGCACAATAGCCGTCAAAAAAGATGGGCTTAGAGCCTTCCCATTGATCTTGAATGATAAATTTTCAGAATTCGGGAGATTGGAGCGGGTGAAGGGAATCGAACCCTCGTATTCAGCTTGGGAAGCTGCTGCTCTACCATTGAGCTACACCCGCGTCTGAGGCGAACGAAGCCTGCATTTGCGTCCCGCTCTAATGCCTCAGCGGGCCCGCCCCTGTCAACACGAAGCCTGCCCCGTCGCCATTTGTTCCACAGGGTGGCCGCGCGACTCAACGCCCGCAGGGGATAAATAGCCGGCGCCCCAAAATCTGTGGATCACCCCTGTGGAAAGGCGCTCTTTTCCACAGCGAAACACTAGATATAGATTGCTGTGGACATCCCCCAACAGGCGAAACACTAGATATTGCGGTTTTTAACTTTTTGTTTACGATTAGCGGTAGGGAGGCCGGTTTTATCGTAATCGGCGAATCCATATCTAGTGCTGAGGCTTGACGGGTGCGCCCGTCATTTAGGGGACGGAGGCTTGACCATGAGCTGGACAGACGAACGGGTCGAAACGCTGAAAAAGCTGTGGCAGGAAGGCCATTCCGCCAGTCAGATCGCCAAGACCCTGGGCGGCGTGACGCGCAATGCCGTCATCGGTAAGGTGCACCGTCTCGGCCTGTCGGGTCGCGCGGCCCCGTCGCAACCGGCCCGTCCGCTGTATAAGCCGGCCAAGCCGCCGCGTCCCGCCGCTCAGGCCCAGCCCGCGCCGCAACCGGCCCCGCGCCGTGTCTCGGTTGAACCTGCACCGCGCCCCGTGGCTCAGGTGCCGGCCGTGCCGGTGATCGAAGGTCCGGGCACCGCTACGGTCCTGACGCTGGGGTCCAAGATGTGCAAGTGGCCGATCGGTGATCCGTCGTCGGACGAATTCACTTTCTGCGGCCGCCGCGCCGCCGACGGCATCCCCTACTGCCTCGAACATTCGCGCGTCGCCTATCAGCCGCAGCAAAAGAAAAAGAAGGACAACGGCACCGAGCTGTCGCGGTCGCTGCGCCGTTATCTCTAAGGTTTCCGCCTGTTAGTTGCACGGCCCGCTTCCCCCCGGAGGCGGGCCGTTTGCGTTTCTGGGCCCGTTGCCCTTCCCCCTCTCGCCGCTTACTGTTAGCCTTAAGCCCATGACGACGATTTACGATGTGTCCCGCCTGGCCGGGGTTTCGGCCAAGACCGTGTCGCGGGTGCTCAATGAGCCCGACCGGGTCAGGCCGGAGACGCGCGCTCAGGTGCAGGCGGCCATGAAGGCGCTGGACTACACGCCCAACCCTTCCGCGCGGCAGTTGCGGCTGGGCGGGGCCAGTTCATTGGGCCTGCTGCTCGAAGACCCGGTATCGGGCTATCTCAGCCGCTTTCACCACGCGCTTCTGACCGCCTGTATGGAGGCGGGGAAGCACATCAGCGTCGAACTGTTCGACATGCAGCCCGGCTGGGCCGAGCGGCTGGATCGCTTTCTCGACGAAGGGCGGGTGCGCGACCTGATCCTCTTGCCGCCGCTATGTGATTTTGCGCCGTTAAAGGCCCATCTGCGCCAACGCGAAGCGCGCGCCGTGCTGATTGCGCCCTCGGTCTTCGATCCGCACTTTCCGTCGGTCGTCATGGACGACCGCGCCGCCGCGCGTGAGGTGATCGAGCACCTGTTTGCCCTGGGGCACCGCCGCATCGGCCACATCAGCGGCCACCCGGACCATTCGGCCGCCATCCTGCGCCGTCAGGGCCTGTTTGAGGCCTATGACGCCGCAGGCCTGCCGCGCCCGGAGCCTGACCTGCTGGTCGCCGGGGATTTTCAGTTCCGCAAAGGCATCGAGGCCGCCGAAGCCCTGTTGTCCTTGCCACAGCCGCCCACGGCCATCTTTGCCGCCAATGACGAAACCGCAGCCGCGGTCAGCGTCGCGGCGCACAAACGCGGTTTGAGCATCCCCGGCGACCTGTCGGTCATCGGCTTTGACGACGCCCCCATCGCCGCCGCCGTGTGGCCGGCCCTGACCACCATCGCCCAGCCCTATCTCGACATGTCGCGCCGCGTCGTGCAGGCGCTCGACAACTGGGAGGCCAATTTCAGCAGCGGCACAGCGGCCACCTATATGACGGCCCACAGCCTGATCGTGCGCGACTCCGCCGGTAAGGCCCCACCGCGTTTTTGAGGGATGGCTCAGAGGCCTGCGGGCCTGTAAGGATGAGGATATGTTCCGGGGGACGACGTGGTCAAAGACGCCAAAAACACAACCAAAAAGCGTACAGGCTGGATCGGCTGGACGCTGCGAGGTCTGGGCGTTGTTACAGCGTTGAGCGCACTCGCCTTTGCGGGCCTGTTCGCGTGGTTTGTGCTGGTGGTCAAGCCGCAACAGATCGCGGCGCAGAAGGCCGAGGCCGAAAGGGCGGCCGCCTTTGCCCGCCTGTCCGGTCCGGCGCGCAGACTGGCCATCTTCGATGCCTTTGTCGCTCAGATTGACCGCAACTATTACGACCAGAGCTTTTCAGGCTTCGACTGGCCTAAAATGAAGCGCGAATGGCGGCCGCGTGCCGCTGCCGCGAAGGACGACACATCACTTTACAACGACGTCTTTCTACAGATGGCGCAGCGTTTTCCGTCTTCGCATATGGCCGTGGTCTGGCCCGCCCCCAAGCCCTCGCCCGACGCATTAAAGCCGGCCAGTTCAGCCCCCACAGCACCACACCCCCCCGAATACGGCGGCGAAAAGGATGTCGGCTTTCAGGTGATCCTCCTGCGTCGCGATACGAGCCGCATCATGATGGTGGGCGAAGTCTGGCCGGGGTCGGAAGCCGCCAGACAAGGCATCACCCCGGGCTGGCTGATTGACAAAGTGACCTATAATGTAACCTCCGATAAGGGCGGCAGGGTCCATGTGGTCGGCACGTTCACGGCGCTTACGCCCACGCAGAGGCAACGTCTTGAGACCGCCGGTGTGCTGAATCTGACCCTGCCGGAAGGCGCAATATCATCGCAGGCGGCTGAGAAATACCTGACATCTCTCAAAAAATCCGTCGAATATGACGCTCCATTCTCCGGGAAGGCACCCGACGTTACTGTCAAGCGCTTGCCCAGTGGCGTTCTCTACATCCGCTTTGACCATTTTGACAAACCGGGACTGAAACAGGTGACCCGTGCGCTCCAGACCGCCGGAAAGACGGGCGTTATTCTCGACCTGCGTTACAATGGCGGTGGCAATGTCATGCCGCTGATGGACGCCTTGCTGCCCGCGCACACCCCTATCTACAAAACCCGCGATGCCAACGGCGTTCAGACCCTTTCTACAGAGGGCAATAGCCGCCCTTATGCGGGGCCTCTGGTGGTATTGACGGGCCCCGCTTCAGCCAGTGCGTCCGAAATCACCGCTTCGGTTATGCAAACACGTCAGCGGGCGCTCGTGGTGGGTCGGCCGACCGCCGGAGCGGTGCTTAGCAGCCAGTTCTTCCCGTTGCCGGATGGCGGGAAGGTGCAGGTTGCGGTCAGGGACGTAGAAACCCTCAGCGGTAAGCGGCTGGAAAATGCCGGTGTCACACCCGACATCGTGGTCTATCCCGCCATTGAGGATCTCCGCAAAGGCAAGGACCCGGCGCTGGAAGCCGCCGAGCGGCAGCTTATGGCGCGCTACCGTAAAGCCCCGAAATAACAGGACTTCATTACGCAAGGTTAACTGGACTCCTCCGGCGATTTCTCGTTTCCTGTAATTGTAAGACAATTCGAGAAATCGCGAATAAATGGCCTTTAGCTGCGAAAACCCTCTGGGACTGGAAGGGATCGCCTTCGTGGAGTTTGCCACGCATGAGGCGGACGCGCAGGCCGATGCCTTTGAGCGGCTGGGCTTTGTCGAAACCGCGCGGCACGGCTGGCAAAACGTCGGCCTCCATCTCCAGGGGGCCATCCGCTTTGTGCTCAATGCCGAACCGTCCGGTTACGCCGCCACCTTTGCGGCGCAGCACGGGCCGGGCGTGTGCGGTATGGGTTTGCGCGTGCGTGATGCTCAGCGCGCCCGGCGACTGGCCCTGCAAAACGGCGCCAAAGCGGTCGAAGGCCTGCTCACCCCGTTTGCCGAAGACGTTCCGGCGCTGAAAGGCGTTGGCGGCACGCTGATCTACCTGATCGACGACACGCACCTGAGCGGGCACCTGTTCGACGGCTGGCGCACCCTGCACAGGCCGCCCATCCTTCAGGTGCAGGGGGCAGGCCTGATCGGCGTCGATCACCTCAATTACGCCCTGCGCAAGGGGCAGATGCAGACCTGGGCCGATTTTTACGTGCGCGTGCTGGGCTTTGAATCGCAACGCTATTTCGACCTCGACGCCCACGCCACGGGCATGGAGACGCAGGCCCTGATCTGCCCGCAGGGCCCCATCCGCATCCCGCTGAACGAGAGCCGCTCGGCCTACAGCGCCACCGAGGCCTTTCTGGAGGCCAATGGCGGCGAAGGGGTGCAGCATATCGCGCTGGAAACCTTCGATATTCACGCAACGGTCGAAGCCCTGCGCGCCCGCGGCGTGCGGTTTCAGGCCGTGCCTGAGCCCTATTATGATCTGATCGCGGCGCGCGTCCCGCACCACGAAGAAGACGTCGCGCGGCTGCGCCACAACGGCGTGCTGATCGACGGCAATGCGCGCCGCGAAGGTATTTTGCTACAAACCTTCTGCGAAACAGGCGTCGGTCAGCTCTTTTTCGAGATCATCCAGCGCAAAGGCCACACGGGCTTTGGCGGCGGCAATGTGCAGGCCCTGCTGGAGGCCACCGGACTGGACCAGATGCGCAAGGGGTTACTGCGGGTTTAGGGGGGGGTGACAGGTTAGATCGGTATAATCTCAAGCAAAAACGACACTTTGCCTAAGCGCCTCCCCTGATTTCAGGGGAGGGTGGCCCGGAGGGCCGGGAGGGGTTAAAGCGGTGGTATTAACCCCTCCGTCTTTGACGCCTGTGCGGCGTCAAATCCACCTCCCCTGAA
>NZ_JAIWNX010000139.1 GCF_020217185.1 Asticcacaulis sp. | reverse complement strand
GCGCAATGGCTTCCAGTACGACCTCGATGTCGCGCGCGTGGCTGTCCTGCTTCTGCGCTATCCGGTCAAGCCGCTGGCTCAGGGCCTTGGCCTCTGCGTTACCGGCGCGATGACGGAAATAGGAACGCAGCGCATCGGCTACGATGGACGACTTCGACGCACCGGGCTTGCTGGCCAGTGCCTCCAGTTCGTTTGTCAGTTCGTCGTCTAGGTAGAGGTGGTGCCGGGGTTTCATGGGCCTGTCCGTCCGCTGGTGTTCAGGAGGATCGGCTTGGACAACCGGCGGGCTTGGGGTGCCGGGCATCAGGGCGCGTCTCCTCCACAGAGTAAGCGCCATGATGCCATCGCTGAGGTGCAGGCCTCATAGCTCCAATGCCGTCCGCATATGCCGTTTTGCCGCACTCTGCACACAGTCGGACGGTTGGTAGTGCTCTCCAGCGTGATCCGGGGCTGGCCATGACCGTGGTGGAGGGTCCGGGGCGGTTCGCGCCAGCGAAAGGGCAATGCCAATGTGTCGGCGGAGGCCGGGACTTCGACACAGGATGGATGCCGACTATGATAAGGGTGCGTGAGCGCCTCGGCGGTAAGCCCTGATTGGGCGCGTGGTGGAAAAAGAGCGGATGATTCCGGCACCCGCTCTTTCCAGCAAAAACAACCAGATGGTTCTTGTCACGACGTGACAGCTATAGGTATATCACGACCTAAGCGGCCTGAAAATGTTACCGTTGAAATAGTCTCCAAAAAGTGGACCGGCTGGCGGGTTAGAAGCCTATGCTGATCCCCCTGTCCCTGCCGAATGACCATTCGATGCTGCGGTTCTCGTGCATCATGCCGGTGATCTCTTTGCCGCGTTGCCGCTCCAGCACGTCACGCCACGGGACAAGGGCAAAGTCCTTCGCGCGTTCGACTAAGGCGTACTGGCCGCCGTTCAGCGTGACCTTGTCTTTCAGGGTGCCGCTGTATTCCACCCACGGGCGCATCTGCACATAGGTCTTGCCCAGTGCCTGCGATAGACGCTGGCCCTCGGCCTTCAGCTCGCGTGCGGCCATCTGCTGTTCGAGATTGCGCGGATAATAGGCCTTGCCATCCTCGTACCTGATCAGCCCCTGTTCGCTCATCCACAGTACCCGGCGGTAGATTGCGCCCTTGACCTGTTTCCCAAACCCGGTGTCCGCCAGCGGCGTCGGTTCCGGTGCGGTGAGTTCCTTATCCAGCCATGTCCATGCGTCCCGCCGCTCAAGGCTGCGTAGCGGTTCAGGGGACAGGACCTCTATATTGACCGGGTTCTGGCTGACCTTCTGCTGTTCATAGGCCAGTGCCGTGTCACGGTAGGTCTGTCCGACCCTGAAACTGTAGTCGTCTTCCCATGTGATGCCGCCCATAGCGCGGCGCACGGCTTCGATACGGCGCACATGGGTTTCGGCAAAGCGCATCGTAGCCTTGCGGTCATGCTCCATGTGAAGCCCTACGGAATAGTAGCCGCCTTTGGCGGCGGCAACCTCGGCTATGGTGTGATCCACGCTGCGCAACTGGGCAACCTTGGGGGTCAGGCGCACAATGGCGTCGGTGGGCACCTGCGGGGCCGTCTCGCCCTTGCCGATCTCGACCACATGCGTGTGACCGTCCACGCCGTCGATAACCAGCAGGTGGCGGTCCTCCAGTTCATCGTACAGGCCACGGTGTGCCACGCGCCCGATGATGGGGGGCATGGGCTCGGTATGGGAAAGAGACGCCGCACGATGGGCCTCGGCATCCTGCCCCATGCCGTAGCCGGCGTCGTGGATGCGCAGCGTCTCGACCATACGACCGTCCGCACCGAGGGCCAGGTTGTGACGCAGGCTGTTGATGATGTCACCGCGCCGCCCGAGCTGGCGCAACTCGGCCTCAAAGTCCTCGCTGACCTGCCACAGGCCGCCCTTATCGGGTGCGGCCAGCTCCAGCGTTTCCAGATGCCTCAGACGGCCCGTGATCAGGGACTGGCGTTCCGGGCTTGGGTCTATGGCCCGCACACGGCCCTCGGCGTTCCGGCCTTCCTCAATCCATCTGTCTATGGTGGTGTAGCGGCTGGCGGTCATCTCGTGCTGGAGGGACAGCGACACCTCCAGCGCCGTTCTCGGTCCAAGGTCAAAGCCCACAATCTCGGCGGCGCGTTCCCTGATACCTTCGGTGATGTAGTTCCGCGCAATGATCAGGTCCTTGCCCTGATCGTCCTTCCCCCGGATCAGAATGTGAGTGTGCGGGTGGCCGGTGTTGAAGTGATCCACGGCGACCCAGTCCAGTTGCGTGCCCAGATCGGTTTCCATCTGGGTCATCAGGCGGCGGGTGACGTTGCGCAGGTCTTCGTATTGCTGACCGTCTTCCGGGGAGACGATAAACCGGAACTGATGCCGGTCGCCCTCTGAGCGCTCCAGAAAGGCCTTGCCATCGGCGACATCGGAACGGCCATCATACAACTCGCCGCGCTCGCCCGAACGGGTCACGCCGTCGCGCTGCACATAGCGCATATGGGCTATGGCCGCGCCGCGTCCCTTACCGGCCAGCCTGACGATGCGCGCCTTGACCATGACGCGACGGCGGCCAAAGCCGCCATTGCTCCCACCCACCACCGCACCGGCCCGCGAGGCCAGAACCGCACCGGCTCCGCTGCCGCGTCCGATGCGCTCGCCGGTGAAGCCGGAGGCCTTCCCGGACACGGCACGACCACCGCGCGCGAGGTTGGCAGCCTTGATCACACGGTTGCGAAAGTCACGCCCCAGAGACATGGCCTTGCCGTCACGGCCTATGCGGCCCGGTCTCAGTTCAAACCTGTCGTCGCGGTCCATAATCCGCCTCCGGTAAACCCCGTTTCCCTCTCAAAGGATTGGATTTGTCCCGGCGGATTCAAGAGCGCCACAATGGCGCTACGAAATCACAAATGGCGCTACCTGTGCTTCACAAAAACAGACGTGCAGACAGAGACTTATGCCGCCCATGAGGCGCATAAGGCTCTACTTCTTTAATCTTGCCCTCAAACCTAAAACCCAAAAAAAATGCACCAAAACAGGCAATTCCTGACGAGCACCGGCCCCAAAACCGCACTGACCACGGATCGGGAAATCCGGCCTCGCACAAACAGGCCACCGCTCTGACGCACGACAAAACGACAGCGACGGACGACTATGGATAGGACCTCAAAGCCCACCACAGCCGAAAAACTATCCGTAATTGATCCGTGGACATGGCATTGCAGGGCGAGTCAGCGACACTTATAGATAGAGAGACGCTACCGGAACCCGACATGCTGCCTGACGCCCTTGACCATCTGCCGGACATCAAACGCCGCGAGCTTGAGCACGTGGTGAAGGTGCTGTTCGACAGCTTCGAGGCGGCGACACAGACGAAACTGTCGGAAAAGCGCAAGGGCGGACGCATCCTCAAAATCATCCTGTTCGGCTCGTATGCGCGAGGGGACTGGGTGGAAGATCGTCTGTCCGGCTATCGCTCGGACTACGATCTTCTGGTGGTGGTCAACACCCAGGAATTTACCGACCTCCAAGAATACTGGAGCACGGCGGACGACCGGTTTGTGCGGGAATACACCCTAACGCATGACCTCAAGACGCCGGTGAGTTTCATTGTTCATAGCCTTGCCGATGTGAACGATCAGCTCGCCCGTGGACGCCCCTTTTTCTCGGACATCGTGAAGGACGGTGTCATGCTGTACGAGGCTGAGGGGCATCCGCTGGCCAAACCAAAAGCGCTGACACCGGAGGAGATCAAGGTCGAGGCAAACGCGTATTACGAGCAGTGGATAGACCGGGCTGAGGAGTTTATAGCCGGTGCGACGTTTTACGCCGAGCGTGGCAACTCAAATATGGCGGCCTTCCATCTGCACCAGACGGCAGAGGCATTGTATCATTGCGTCTTGCTGACCTTGACTCTCTACAGCCCGAAATCGCATCGTTTGAGCTTCCTACGTTCACAAGCCGAAGGGCTAAATGAGGGCCTCAGAAGCGTGTGGCCGGACGATAAGTTCGCACGCCGCTGCTTCGCCAAACTTCAGCGCGCATATGTGGAGGCAAGGTATTCTGCCAATTACGAGATCACAGAAAGTGAGCTTTCTTGGCTACAATCCAGAGTAACCTTCCTTCAACGAACGATAAAAAATTTTAATCCGAAATAAACGAACCTGATATTAAAGTGAATATTGTTAAATATAGTTAATATTTCGCTTTATATACTTGAAAATAGAATTTTATTTTTAGCTTGATCTAACCACTTTTTAGTTTGACTGTCCGGCAGTCCTTTCGTTGAAATTCCCGCATCGGTTAAAAGTTCCTCCAGTGAAATCAAACGATCTTGGAGGCCTAGCTTAATAGCAGCCCTTACACTGGCTTTGTCTGGCCCACACAGTATCCATGCGTCTTGTCTCTTTCGCGCGTGAGCCCAGAGGTCTCTTTCACCGGCATCTAAAGTGACCCCTGGTATGGCTAAATGCAATCCAACTCTATCTGCGTCAGTGACCTCATGGACGCTTAGGTTTCCAAGAGACACCATCAATTCCTCCCTTTTGGACAGCTTTGCAAAGTAACTACCAGCTTCCTCAGAGACAGTTCTGACGGTATGCAACTGATGTTTGTACGCCCCGACTAAAGCCTTCCACTTATTCAGATCAACTGCGTCTCCGATTGCATTATTGTCTAAGAGAATTGGGCCCTTGTGCTTCGGCATATCACACGCTTTCAGCCAATGCTGCGCTGTAGGGCAGAAGCAATTGATCAAGTTCGTGTAATTCTACGGATAATTCCTGTGCTGCCCTACGCCGGGACAACAACCCAAGGTCAAGCACCTTGGCAATTAATTCATTGAATTTTTTGGAAAATAATGATGGAACCTCGTCTTCAGACTTCAGTCGGCCGTTATTGCGGATTAACGCGTCATCTAATACGCTAACGAACGTTTCCTTTAGCATTTTCAGCGCAAAGAGACGCCATTTCAATGCTTTTGCTGTTACCCGTAGCTCATCAGCAGTTTCATTTAACTTGCGTACAAGTTCAGCGGAACCAAGATGGGTCCATTCACCGAATCGAATGAGGATGTTTACAGGCATGAGTAATGCACCTGCAAAATTATCCGCCAAGCGCTCAACCCGATCCTTCGTCTTTTTCGATGTATCCTCGAATCTAGCAGGAGGCATTTGTTCCCACGTCATTATGTGGAACAATTCATGCGCTAGGTCAAAATTACGGCGACCAATTACTTCGCGCCTATTCACCAAAATAGCATCGATCTCGGGCAACCGGCAGGCAGCACCGGAGATACCTTCTTCGGCATCAACCATCAGAACGAGAATGCCATACTTTTCTTCCATCGCCGTGATTAGACGGTCAGCAGGAACCGGACCCAACTCCAGCTCACTACATACGCGCTCTCCTGCTTCCATCGCTTGTTCATAAGAAGCGGAAGAACTCAGCGGGAGTTTAGGCCGTCGCAAGGGCGGCTTTATACCCAGTGTGGCCGCGTAATGCCTGTATATCGCGATCCAACTCCCTGCCGTCTCCTCATAGCGAGCTAGTCGATCAATTGGAAGCCCATGCTGCCTCCAATTAAAGGAGCCCTCTCCCAAGAGCTTGAATGGATTAGTTAAATCATCCAACGTAACGCCAAGCACCTGAAGAATCCCAAGCAACTCGTCAGCTTTGATCTGCCGCTCGCCGGTTTCTATTGCGGAGATCGTCTGCCTATCTTTGATGCCTAAGCGAACTGCGACATCCGTTTGAGTCAGATTTCGCTTCTCTCGCCAATACTGAACTCGTGGACCAATCGATATGGTTGTCATGTTAGTGCCCTCTCACGCGCAAGATAATCTTGCAAAGGCAAATTTGCAAGATTATCTTGCGCGTAGCACCGTGAAGCGACGTTTAGCGTTTGCTTCACGGTGATTTGCTAAGGGGGTGAGATTTGAGGTCGTCTAGGTGATCGGACCACCATTGCGCCATCAACACGCGCTCATCCCAGTGTTTGCCACGGTGGTAAATGCTGCGAATCGCATCGCTGTCTTTGTGCGCCAAAGACCGCTCGATCGCGTCAGCGCTCCATTTTCCCGATTCATTCAGGAGGGTGCTAGCAGTGCTGCGGAAGCCGTGAGCGGTCATTTCCTCATTTGTATAGCCCAGACGACGCAGCCCCATATTGACAGTGTTTTCCGACATAGGTTTCAGCGCAGACACCAGTGAAGGAAACACATAGCGACTATTGCCGATCCGCAGCGCCTTGGCCTCTTCCAGAATGGCCAGTACCTGCCGCGATAGCGGAACCGCATGGTCAGAGCGCATTTTCATCTTCGCCGCTGGTATCACCCAAACAGAGCGGTCGAAGTCGATTTCCGACCATTCGGCATGGCGAAGCTCACCGGGACGCACGAACACATGGGCGAGCATCTTCATAGACAGCTTGGTCAGGATACTACCCTGATAAGCCTCTATACCGCGCAGCAGTTCGCCTACGCCCTTGGGGTCGATGATCGCGGCGTGGTGCTTTACCTTGCCGGAAATGAGCGCATCCCCCAACCCTGCCGCCGGATTGGTCTTTGCCCGCCCCGTTATGATCGCATATCGGAAAACACGATCAGCAAATGCCCGGCACCGCTTCGACGTTTCGTAATTGCCGCGCTTTTCGATGACTTTGAGCGCGGCCAGAACCTCCATAGGCTCGATTTCAGCCACCGGACGATCACCAATACCGGCCTGCATCTGCGACCGGAACCATTTTTGTTTGACCAGAGTGGCCTGCGATAACCCCTCACGCTCTTTCAGTTCGATAAATTCGGCGGCGATACTGTCGAAGGTGTTATTGGAGGAGAGGGTCGCAGCGAGGGCCTGCCGCTTTTTGTCGGCATTCGGATCAACGCCATTGGCTAAGAGCTTTTTCGCCTCGTTATGACGCTCCCGCGCCTGTTTGAGGCCGATTTCTGGATATACCCCCAACGCCAGCAACTTTTCTGCCCCGTTGAAACGATATTTGAACCGCCAGAGCTTTCCGCCGGACGGGGTGACGAGAAGAAAAAGCCCGCCGCCATCCGTTAGCTTATAAGGCTTTTCTTTGGGCTTTGCGGTACGCACCGCCGCGTCTGAAAGGGGCATTTGGGGGTATGATCCGTCGGCATGGGGGTATTTTTCAGGTCGTACCCCCAGCGATACCCCCAAAAGCCCCGGATGCAGACGGATTCATGCGGATATCCCCCGGAGGGATACCGCTAAATCTATCAGATTTTTAAAGAATTTTCAAACAGCACCGGACATTGCCGGATAAGTGATTGGTGCCCAAGAGAGGACTCGAACCTCCACGACCGTTAAGCCACTGGTACCTGAAACCAGCGCGTCTACCAATTCCGCCACCTGGGCACTTATAATCAGGCTGCGTTCCGATCTTGCGACCGGAGGCCGGTGGAATACAGAGAAGGCCGGGGCAGGTCAATGGCCTTTTTGAAAGTTTTTTACATTTCCACAGGTGACTGCGCGGAAAATGGCGGACGCTGTGCCCGTCAGGGATTGCGACGCACAAGCCCATGCGCTAATTGAGGGTTTACAAAGGGGTGCCGCCCCAAAGGCATCCGCGCATCCGAGGTTTCCATCATGTCTCAACTGTCCTCCAGACTGGTCACCGTGTTCGGCGGGTCGGGCTTTGTCGGCAAGCAGGTCGTCCGTGCGCTGGCGCAAAAGGGCTGGCGCGTGCGCGTCGCCGTGCGCAAGCCGACCTACGCCTACGATCTCAAGCCGCTGGGGACCGTGGGGCAGATTCAGGTCGTGCGCTGCGATGTGCGCAAGGAGGCCGATGTGCAGGCCGCGCTTAACGGCGCGTCGGCGGTGGTCAATCTGGTCGGCATTCTGTATCAGACGCCGGGCGCCTCGTTCGACGCCGTGCACCGCGCCGCTTCGAAAGCCATTGCCGAAGGGGCCGCGAAGCTCGGCATCAGCGATTTTGTGCAGATGTCGGCGCTGGGGGCCGATGCCAAATCCTCATCCAAATACGCCTCGACCAAGGGCAAGGCCGAAGAGGCCGTGCGCGCCGCCATTCCTGCGGCTGTGATCGTGCGCCCGTCGGTGATTTTCGGGCCGCAGGACGGCTTCTTCACCGGTCTGGCTGAGCAGATCAAGACCTTCCCGGTCATGCCCTCCATCGGTGGCGGCAAGACGAAGTTCCAGCCGGTCTATGTCGGCGACGTGGCGCGCGCCATTGCCGATACGCTGGGCAATCCGGCCTTTGCGGGTCAGACCTTTGAGCTGGGCGGGCCGGAAACCTTCACCTTCAACGAGCTGATCAAATATGTCGGCGAAGAGATTCAATCGCCACGCGCCCTCGTCTGGATGCCGTTCGCGGCGGCCAGCCTGATCGGTCTGGTCGGTGATATCAGCTCGCTGCTGATCAAGCCGCTGCTGACGTCGGATCAGGTGCTGCTGCTGCAAAAGGACAATGTGGCGTCGGGCAAGCTGCCGGGCCTGCGTGAGCTGGGCATCGTGCCGACGGCTGTGGAGTCGGTGGTGCCGTCCTATCTGTGGCGCTTCCGCAAGAACGGTCAGTTCGCCGAATACGCGGGCTGAGGCGGTCAGGATAGTTTGAGAAAAACCCTCCGGTTGCGCCGGAGGGTTTTTTATGGCCGCGACTCCGCAGGCGCTACGGAATCGAGCCATTCCAGCGCCCTGGAGGTGCGGTCAAAGGTCAGGATCTGCCCGTGCGTATAGGCTTCGTCAAAGACGCGGGCGCGCACTTCAAACAGCACTTCGTTGGTGATGACGGCCACCTTGTTACAGATGTCCATGCCGGCCGTTTCGCCGTGCCACCACGCCAGCAGCCGCTCCACCTCGCCATAGTCATAAAGCCCCGTCGCGCGGCGGTAATCGAAGATGCGGCGATAGGTCCAGGCGGAACGGTTGGCCTTATAGCCCTCGATGATCAGGTCGGTGAGACGCGCACTGTCGATTTCGCCAAGGACCCGAAAGGTCATCAGCTTGCGGTCAGGGTCTATGTCGATTTCCAGCACGGTGAGCGTCCTCGTCTGTTTTTTGGCCGCTGCCCGTGCGGGGTACAGATAGCGACGTTTGATACAGAGTGGACGCAAAACAATAAGGGTCTGTAAAGCAAAATCTTGGGATCAATACCCCAGCGACAGCAGGATCAGGCCGAGGCCGCCGACCACAATGCGCCAGATGGCGAAGATGCCGTAACCGTTCTTCGCCACGAAGTTCAGCACCGCCTTGACGACAATCAGCGCCGTCACAAAGGCCGCGACAAAACCTACGGCGACCAGCCCTAAATCATTAAAATTCATCTGGTTATGGGTCTTGTACACGTCATAGGTAAAGGCCCCCAGCATGGTCGGCATGGCGAGGAAGAAGGAAAACTCCGCCGCCGCCTTCTTTTCGACGCGGCACAGCATGGCCCCGATCAGGGTCGAGCCTGAGCGCGACATGCCGGGGATCATGGCCAGACACTGAAACACGCCGATGATCAGCGAGGTCCTGAAATCCAACCGGAAGGCGTCGCCCTTGTCCGGCGTCGGCGCGTACCTGTCCACCAGCCACAGGATGATGCCGCCGACGATCAGGCTGAGGCAGATCAGGCGCGGGCTTTCGAACAGCACGCTCTTGATGAAGTCGTGGGCCAGCACGCCAATCACCAGCGCCGGAAAGAAGGCCACAAGAATAGACACCGCAAACCCACGCGATTCCGGCGAGGTCGGCAGGGTGATCAGCACGTTCCACAGCTTGTTGAAATAGAGGCTCAGCAGGGCGAGCACGGCGCCCAACTGGATCAGCACGGCGAAGGTGTTGCTGGGGGACTCAAAGCCCAGAAAATGCGACAGAAGCAGCAGGTGGCCGGTCGAGGAGACGGGAATATATTCGGTCAGGCCTTCGACGAAACCGAGAAACAAGGCAATCAGATAGTCCATAAAATCGGTCCGCAAAAAAAGGCTTAAATGAACGAAATATGCTCTAATGTCAGGGCTTTGCGGCCAAAGGAT
>NZ_JAIWNX010000138.1 GCF_020217185.1 Asticcacaulis sp. | reverse complement strand
GTTCGCCGACATAGCGCAGCCGCACATTGGGCGCGGTGCCGGTTTCGGTCTGTTCAATGGCGTGGGCCAGCCATCCGGCCGAGCGCCCCAGCCCCATCAGCGTAAAGGGCGCGTCCTTGGGCAGATCGAGGTGTCGCCCGATCAGGGCCAGCGCAAGAGTAAAGCCCAGCGGCCGCCCGGTCAGCTCCTCACCGACGGCACGGATGGTCTTGAGGTCTTCGCCGATGTGCGGGGCGGCGGCCATCAGGGCTTCGGCGCGCAGGGCATCGCAGGGCGATTGTTCGGCTTCAAAGCCCGGCAGTTCAACGCCCTGACGCAGGAAGGTTTCGGCGACCAGACGCGGATTGCCCTGACGCCGCACCTGCGTCACATAGGCTTCGGCGCGCGACACCCGCCCGCCCATGGCCGGACCGGTCAGGGTGGCGAAACCGGCCATCACCGGCGATGACAAGGGCCCCTGCGACACGGCGGCGGCACGCGCGGCCAGGGTCGCGGCATCGAGCCCGTTATCGGCGCACAGCACCAGCGCCCGGCGGATCAGATCGACGTCGCGCAGATCATTGACCTTCCACGCGCGGGCCAGACGCTGATGGAAATAGAGGCGCGGCCCGCCATTGGTCACCGCGTCGAACAGCTCGTTCAGAATGCCTGCCGCCTCAAGGCGCAGATGGCGTTCGGTCGCCTGTTCCGACAGGGCGTCTTCGTCCAGACGCCGCGACAGCATCCCCCACACGCGGGCGCGCGGCCCGCCGGTAAAGTTGACGTCCGGGCGCGGTTTTAACGGCCCGAAGGGGTTGGTGGCTTCGTCCTTCCACAACAGGGCAGCGACGGTTTCGAAATTCTCGGTTTCGCTGAGCGCCAGGCTGTCGTGCGTGCGGTAAAAGGGGCGGTTGTCGATGGCGATAAAGATGTCGGAATCGATCGTCGCCTCACCGCGCAGGGCGGATTTGCCGCTGAGCGCCGGGAGAACCGCCGGAGCATCTTCGGCCGGGCGCGGGCCGCGCTGCGTCAGACGTTCAATATCGTCGAGGGCATAGAGCGAGCGGCGCGGATTGTCCGGGTCAGTACGCGCGGCGATGCGCTGACGGCTGACATAGGCGTAGAGGGTCTGCGGCTTGACATCCAGTCGCTGCAAGGCTTCGGCGCGGCTGATCCACTGACGCGACATGGGTAAACCCTCAAAGCGCATTCCGAAAAGTGTGAAACGGTTTTCGGATGAAATGCGCGACGAAACGAAAGGTTAGAGCGGGATTTCGCTCCATTTGAGCGAAACCCGGCTCTGACATCCGGGCTGATAATCAAGATTGATTATCAGGAACTTTAAACACAGCCGGGTTTAAAATCCAGCCATGTTTAACAGGGGCTTAAAGTTTTTGTAGCGTGGTAGATTCAGGCGTATACAGATGCCGTTTCTGGTTATTTTAAGGCTCCCGCCATGGCCCTGCCCTTTACGCGCCTGATCAACCCGTTCAGCTTCAGCGGCCTGACGCCGCAGGAGATGATCCTGCGCGTGTCGGCCCTGTCTGTTTTCGTCGCCCTGACCCTGATCGGGCTGAAGACGCTGGCGCTGATGGCGTCGGGATCGGTGGCGGTGCTGGCCTCGCTGACCGATTCCGGGCTGGATCTGCTGGCCTCGCTGATTACCTTTTTCGCGGTACGATTTGCCCGCACGCCGCCCGATAAGGAGCACCCGTTTGGTCATGGCAAGGCCGAAGCCTTTTCGGCCCTGTTTCAGGCGGCGCTGGTCTTTTCATCGGCGGCCCTGATCCTGCGCGACGCCTGGGACCATCTGCGCGTACCGGAGCCGGTCAGCGGTGGTCTTTTGTCCGTAGCGGTGATGATCGTGTCGCTGCTGCTGACCGGGCTTCTGATCGTGGCACAAAACGCCGCCCTGAAGGCATCGCAGTCGGTGGCCGTGTCGGCCGACCGCGCCCACTACCTGACCGACATTGCCGGGAACAGTATCGCACTGGTCGGCGTCGGGGCCGGTGCGCTGGGCGTGCCGCACATCGACGCCATTGCCGGGGGGGCGATTGCCCTGTGGCTTTTGTGGGGGGCGCTGCACGTGCTGAAAGACGCCGCCGACAGCCTGATGGATCGCGCCCTGTCGGACGAAGATCAGGCGCGCATCCACGAACTGGCGTCTGACGATGCCGAAGTGCTCAATGTCCACCGTCTGCGCACGCGCATTTCCGGCCCGCACGTGCTTATCCAGATGCACATGGCGCTGCGGCCTGACCTGACCCTTGTCAGAGCCCATGAAATAATCGTAAGCGCTGAAAAACGCATATTGTCGGCCTTTCCCAATGCCGACATCCTGATTCATCCCGACCCGGACGGCGCGTCGGAGCCGCATGGCGGCGTCTTTGCCGAAGCGCACGACCGGGTGCATCAGATCTGACATGAACACACCCCTGCGCACCCTTTATCATTTCGCCTTCGACCCGCATTCGCGGCTGGTCCGGCTGGCGCTTGGCGAAAAGAAGCTGGCCTTTGAGGAGGCCCCGGTCAAATACTGGGAGCCGACGGATGAGTTTCTGCGCCTGAACGTGTCCGGCCTGCTGCCCGTGCTGGTCGAAAGCTACGACCACGGGCGCAACGTCACCCTGTGTGAGAACCGCGCCATCCTCGAACACCTCGATGAGACCGCGTCCGAGGTACGGCTGTGGCCCACCGACCCGCAGGAGCGCGGTGAAGCCCGGCGTCTGGTCGGCTGGTTCGAGCGCAAGTTTGATTACGAGGTCAACGCGCTTCTGCTGCACGAAAAGATGGAAAAGCGCCTGATGGGCATGGGCGCCCCGAACCTGTCGGCCCTGCGCGCCGGGCGCGACGCGCTGCGCGACCACCTGCTCTATTTCGAAAGCCTGCTTGAGGCGCGCAACTGGCTGTCCGGGCGGCACATGTCCTATGCCGATTTCGCCCTGGCCTCGCACCTCAGCGTGATCGACTATGTCGATGAGATGAACTGGGACCGCTATAAGCACCTGAAAACCTGGTACATGGTGGTCAAGTCGCGCCCGGCCTTCCGACCGCTTTTGGCCGACACCCTGCCGGGCGTGGCCCCGTCGGCGCACTACCGCGAACTGGATTTTTGATGGACGCGCGACCCGACAACCCCGCCGCGCACAGGGAGACGGGGTTTAAGGCAGACATCACGGCACGGGCAAAGGCGCTCGGCTTCTCCACCGTCGGCTTCACCAACCTGCCGCAGGCATGGGACGCGGCGCAGCGCCTGAAGGCCTTCATCGCCGCCGGCTTTCACGGCGAGATGACGTGGATGGAAGAGACGCTGGAGCGGCGTCTGCACCCGCAAAACATGTGGAACGGCGCCAAAAGCGCCATCGTGCTGGGCTTCAACTACGGCCCCGACAGCGACCCGCTTCTGGGGCTTTCCGAGCGCGATCTGGCCAATATCAGCGTCTATGCGCGCGGCGACGACTATCACGACGTCATCAAGAAAAAGCTCAAGCAATTGGCCAGCGACATCGTGGCCGCCTATGGCTGCGAGCTGAAGGTGTTTGTCGATACCGCGCCTTTGATGGAAAAGCCGCTGGCGCAACTGGCCGGGCTTGGCTGGCAGGGCAAGCATACCAATCTCGTCTCGCGCGAATTTGGCTCCTGGCTGTTTCTCGGCAGTATCCTGACCGATATGGAGCTGCCGCAGAGCCTGACCGAACGCGACCATTGCGGTTCGTGCCGGGCCTGCCTCGACGCCTGCCCCACCGACGCCTTTGTTGGGCCTTATCAGTTGGATGCCCGCGAATGTCTGTCCTATCTGACCATCGAATTTCGCGGCCACTGGCCCGACCGCTTCCGCACCGCTATGGGCAACCGTGTCTATGGCTGCGATGACTGTCTGGCCGCCTGTCCGTGGAACAAGTTTGCGGTGGAGGCGTCCGAAGCCAAGCTGAAAGCGCGTGAGGGCTTCAACGCCCTGTCTTTGGTCGAGCTGGCGCAACTGGATGACGCGGCGTTCCGCACCCTGTTCAGCAAGTCGCCGATCAAGCGCATCGGTCTGGCCACCTTCCTGCGCAATGTGCACTATGCGCTGGGCAACAGCTTTGATGATCTGGTGGACCCGGACAAGATCGCGGTTTTAACGCGCAACCTCAACCACGACAGCCCGGTGGTGCGCGGTTCCGCCGTCTGGGCCTTGTCGCGCGGCCTGAGCGCCGAAGACTTCCGGGCCCTGCGCGCGCAGCACCTGCCGCAGGAGGACGATCCCGACGTGTGGAGCGAATGGAGCCGCCATGTCGCCTAGGTTTTCGCTCATTGTCCTGTCCTATCAGAGCGGCGCCTATCTGGAGCGCTGTATAGAGGCGCTACTTGCTCAGACCACGGATGATTTTGAAATCCTGTTGGCCGACAATGCCTCAACCGATGGCGCGCCGGAGGCCGTGGTGGCGAAATTTCCGCAGGTGCGCCTGATCCAGAATGGCGGCAATCTGGGTTTTGCCGCCGGTAACAATGCCGCCGTGCGCTTTGCCAAGGGCGAATGGCTGGGCTTTATTAATCCGGATGTGTTTGTACACGCCCACTGGCTCAGTGAAATGGCGCAGGCCATTCAGGATTATCCGCACACGCACATTTTCACCTCCCTGCAACTGGACCCGCAGGATCAGGGCGTGCTGGACGGGGCCGGCGACGGCATGAGCTTCTTCGGCTTTCCCTTCCGCATGGGCTATCGCGCCGCGCGCCCCGCGCATATTCCGATCAGCGAAGTGTTTTCGCCATGTGGTGCCGCCTTCGTCATCAAACGCTCGCTGTTTGAGGCGCTGGGGGGCTTTTACGAGCGCTTTTTCATGTATTGCGAAGACGCCGATCTGGGCTATCGCGCGCGGCTGCGGCGGGAGCGCACGCTGCTGATCCCGCAGGCGCGCGTCGATCATATCGGCTCGGCCACGCTGGGGGCGCGCTCGGACTTCGCCCTGTTCCACGGCTATCGCAACCGCCTGTGGCTGTTCGTCAAGAACACGCCCGCGTCCGTCCTGTGGCTGATGCTGCTGCCGCACCTCTTGTTTAGCTTGTCAGGGGCGCTGAAGGATGTATTGAAGGGACGCGGCCCGGTCGTCGGTCGCGCCCTGAGGGAAGCCGTTATGGGCTTGGGCGCGGTGATGCGGGACCGCCACCAATTACAAAGTACCCGTCTTTTGCGTTCAACCGATTTATTATCTCAATTTAGCTGGGACCTGCGCCTGATCCTGCGGCGCGGCCTGGACCTACGGAGCCCGAAATGAGCCTTTCCGAAGCCTTTACCGCCCTCAAAACCCAGGCCGCCATCGACGCCAAAACCCCCATCGTGGCGCATTTTGAATACGAAGCCGACCGTCTGGGGGCGCAGTCCCTGTCGGTGGCCGGGCTCTATGTCGATGTGTCAAAGCAGTCGTGGTCTGACGCGGGCTTTCAGGCGGCGTTGAAGCTGTTCGAAGCCGCCGACCTGAGTGCCGCGCGTGAGCGCATGTGGACGGGTCAGGCGATCAACGTCTCGGAAAACCGCGCCGTTCTGCACGTGGCGCTGCGCGACTCCGACGGCGAAAACGCCCGCCTGCGCGGCGCGGAAATCACCGCCGACGTCAAGACGGCGCGCGATGCCATGAAGGCCTATGCGGACGGTATCCGCTCTGGTCAGATCGTCGGTGCGACGGGTAAGCCGTTCAAAACCATCCTGCATATCGGCATCGGCGGTTCGGACCTCGGCCCGCGTCTGGTGTGGCAGGCCCTGACGCCGCTCAAGCCGCAAATCGACATCCGCTTTGTCGCCAATGTCGATGGCTCGGAACTGGCGCTCAGCACCGCCGATCTTGACCCGGCCGAAACGCTGGTCATCGCCGTGTCGAAGACCTTCACCACGCAGGAAACGCTGGCCAACTTCCTCGCCGCGCGCGACTGGCTGATCGCCGGTTTGGGCGAAGCGGCGGCCTCGAAGCACCTCGCCGCCGTGTCTGCGGCTCCGGCCAAGACCTCGGCCTACGGCATCCCCGAAGACCGCGTGTTCGGCTTCAAGGACTGGGTCGGTGGCCGCTATTCGCTGTGGTCGGCGGTGTCGCTATCGGTCATCATCGCCGCCGGTTATGACGTGTACGAACGATTGCTCGCCGGTGCCTATGAGATGGATCAGCACTTCCTCACCGCGCCGTTTGAAAAGAACGCGCCGCTGCTGCTGGCCGCCGCTCAGGTGTTCAACCGCATCGGCCTCGACCGCCCCGCCCGCGCCGTTATTCCGTATGCGCATCGTCTGCGCCGACTGGCCGCCTTCCTGCAACAGCTTGAGATGGAATCTAACGGCAAGCGCACCGACGGTTCTGGCAAACTGCTACCGACCAAGACCTGCCCGGTCGTCTTCGGCGACGAAGGCACCAATGCCCAGCACGCCTTCTTCCAGATGCTGCACCAGTCGGAAGACATCGTGCCGCTGGAGCTGATCGCCGTGAAGTCGAACCCCGAAGCGCCGCTCGACATGCAGCAAAAACTGCTGTCGAACGTCATCGCGCAGGGTGAGGCCTTTATGGTCGGCAAGTCGCTGGAAACCGCTGAGGCCGAATGCCGCGCCGCCGGTTTCGACGCCGAAAAGACCGCCATCATCGCCCCGCAAAAGGTCTGCCCTGGCAACAAGCCCTCGACCCTGGTCCTGCTCGACGCCCTGACACCCGAAACGCTCGGTGCCCTCTTGGCACTCTATGAGCACAAGACCTTTGCCGAAGGGATCGTCATGGGCCTCAACAGCTTCGACCAGTGGGGCGTGGAACTGGGCAAGACTCTGGCCAATGCCGTGCTGGAAGACATCACAGGCAGCGCCATCAAGGCGCACGACCCGTCCACGACAGCGGCCATCGCACGGGTGAAATAGCAGGGGCACAGCCCCTGCACCCAGTAGTGGGAGTCAAAAAAGCCGCCTCTGCCAAGGGGCGGCTTTGTTCGTATGCGGCGCAACCGCGTTGGTGCTTTTTTGTGGCACGAGCAGTCCGTCAGAGGACTTAACGTCAACCCTGTCACTCTGGTTTATTGGTTTCGCCATCTATTTTCTTTCCGAGCCACTCGATGAACTTATAGACAAAATGAAAGCCAACACATGCGATCATTAAGCCTAGCCCTGCCAATACATTGGGCCAGCCGGCTCTGCCGTGGCCGAATGCTATTTCATATAGATAGCTGGCTGTAATTATGGTCGATACGATAAAGGAAACAAGGATTGGCATCCGGAAAAACCAGCGCATTTTGTGATCTTTCTCTGACATCGCAAACACAAGCCTGCACGGCATATACACTCTGACAATGTCAAAACCTATACTCTTGAAGACCTGCCTGACCCGTATGCTCCGGTTCTGTGAACCGCATTATGGCTCCCATTTTTGCAGCCGTTCATGCGGATTCATGATCTGATCTTGAGTTCGTCCCTCATGATTGTCGCCAGTCAATTGGCGCTTAATACAAAAAGCCGCCCCTTTGCAGAGGCGGCTTTTTTATGCTCCAGCGAAGGGGGGCAGGGGCCGTGCCCCTGCTTAAGCGACGGCGGCTGCCATCTTCGCCTGAATGGCCAGTATCTCGTTCGGCATGACCTGAACGAAGGCCTTCAGCGCATTGTCCCAGTCGTCGAGGATGGTCTCGGCGCGCGGGGACTGCGTCTTTTCGAAGTGCTCGGCAATCAGGGCCTTGAGATCGGCCTGATCGCTTTCGGGCACGTCGCGCAGGGTGATGCCTTCCGGGTTGATGTATTTGGCGAACGCCCCTTCGGTGTCCCAGACATAGGCGACGCCGCCGGTCATGCCCGCGCCGAAATTGGCGCCGGTCGAACCGAGGATGACCACCTTGCCGCCCGTCATGTATTCACAGGCGTGGGCCCCGGCCCCTTCGACCACGGTCACCGCGCCGGAGTTGCGCACGGCGAAGCGTTCACCGACGCGGCCGGCCACGAACAGCTTGCCCGACGTGGCCCCATAGAGGTTGGTGTTGCCGGCCAGCATCTGGTTCGGCTGCCACTGTTTCGGACGCACGACGATGGTCGCGCCCGACAGGCCCTTGCCCACATAGTCATTGGACTCACCGACGAGGTCGATGAACAGCCCCTTGACGGCAAAGGCCCCCAGCGACTGACCCGCCGAACCGCGCAGTTGCAGCGTCAGGTGCCCGTCGGCCAGCGTGTCGCCGAAGTTTTTGACCAGCAGGTGCGAGGTGCGCGTACCCACCGCGCGCATGGTGTTGCGCACGTCATAGGTCAGCGACATCTTCTCACCGCGTTCGACCAGCGGCACGGCGTCCTTGACGATCTGAGCATCCAGCGTATCGGCCACCGCATTGATCTCATGCGGGAGGGTGACCGGCGCGGTCGGGTCTTTTTCGACGCGGACCAGCAGCGGGTTGAGGTCGAGATCATCGAGGTGTGCCCCACCGCGCGATACCTGACGCAGAAGGTCGGTGCGGCCCACGGCCTCATCCAGCGAACGCAGACCCAGCGAGGCCAGGATTTCGCGCACCTCTTCGGCGATGAAGCTGAACAGGTTGATGACCTTTTCCGGCGTGCCGGTGAACTTGGCGCGCAGACGTTCGTCCTGCACGCAGACACCGACCGGGCAGGTGTTGGACTGACACTGACGCACCATCAGGCAGCCGATGGCCACCAGAGACGCCGTGCCGATGCCGAACTCTTCGGCCCCCAGCATGGCGGCGACCACGATGTCGCGGCCCGTGCGCATCCCGCCGTCAGAGCGCAGACGCACCTGACCGCGCAGATTGTTCATGGTCAGGACCTGATGGGCTTCGCTGAGGCCGAGCTCGAACGGCAGGCCGGCGAACTTGATCGAGGTGAGCGGCGACGCACCCGTGCCGCCGACCTGACCCGACACGAGGATGGCATCGGCCTTGGCCTTGGCGACCCCGGCGGCGACCGTACCGATGCCCGACTGCGACACCAGCTTCACCGTGACGCGGCAGTTCGGGTTGATCTGCTTGATGTCATAGATGAGCTGCGCCAGGTCTTCGATCGAATAGATGTCGTGGTGCGGCGGCGGCGAGATCAGGCCCACGCCCGGCGTCGAATGGCGCATACGGGCGATGAATTCCGTGACCTTGAAGCCCGGAAGCTGACCGCCCTCACCGGGCTTGGCCCCTTGCGCGACCTTGATTTCGACTTCGCGGCACTGGTTGAGATATTCCGCCGTGACGCCAAAGCGGCCAGAGGCGATCTGCTTGATGGCCGAGTTGGGGTTGTCGCCGTTCGGACGGCGGACATAGCGTTCGGGGTCTTCGCCGCCTTCGCCGGAGACCGAGCGCGCACCAATGCGGTTCATGGCGATGTTCAGCGTCTCGTGCGCTTCGGGGCTGAGCGCCCCCAGCGACATGCCGGGCGTCACGAAACGCTTGCGGATTTCGTTGACCGATTCCACCTCTTCGATGTCGATGGGCTTCGCCTTCGGGGCCCAGTCGAGCAGGTCGCGCGGCGCGGTGGGCGCGTCTTTCGACATCTTGGCCACCAGACCCGAATAGGTCTTGAAGACCTTATAGTCGCCGCGCGTCGTCGCGTCCTGAAGCAGGTGGATCAGCTTCGGCTGATAATAGTGGGTCTCACCCGCCGCACGCATCTTGTAGAAGCCGCCAATGGGGATCAGGGCGCGCTTCGACGCCCAGGCTTCGGCGTGCAGCGCCTTCAGCTTGGTTTCAATACCAGCCAGACCGATACCGGAAATGCGCGAGGTCACGCCGGGGAAGAACTCACCGACCAGCGCCCGCGACAGGCCCAGCGCTTCGAACTCATAGCCGCCGCGATAGGAGGAGATGACCGAGATGCCCTTCTTGGCGAGGATCTTCATCAGACCCGCCTCGATGGACTTCTTGTAGTTCATGAAGCACTTGTACGAGGTCTGGACGCCATAACGGCCCTTGTCCAGACGCTCCTGCATCAGCTCAAGCGCCAGATAGGGGTTGATGGCGGTCGCGCCGACACCGACCAGAACGGCGAAGGCATGGCTGTCCAGCGCTTCGGCCGAGCGCACGATGATCGAGACGA
>NZ_JAIWNX010000146.1 GCF_020217185.1 Asticcacaulis sp. | reverse complement strand
TAGGTAAAGGCCCTTCGGGCAAGGCAGCTTCAACAGCCCCTGTTCGTGCTTTTGGCTACGCCGAACTTCGTTTCGTGTTTTTCGTGGCCAATTCTGTCTATTCAGCCTTGGCCTTGACCAAGGGCGAGGTCGCTTCCAGCAGGCCGTTTTCGCGCGCCACCAGAGTCGGGATCAGGATCTGACCCGTCACATTGGTCGCCGTGCGCACCATGTCGATAATGCGGTCGATGGCGGCCAGCAACGCAATCCCCTCCAGCGGCAGGCCCGCCGTCGAAAGCGTCAGGGTCAGCATGACCGTTGCCACGCCCGGCACCCCGGCGGTGGCCAGCGACCCCAACATGGCCGTGAGAGCGATGATCACGTAGTGACTCTGAGTCAGTTCGATATGGAAATAGTTGGCCACAAAGATCGAGGCGATGGCCGGATAGATGGCTCCGCAGCCGTCCATCTTCATATTGGCTCCCAGCGGCACGGCAAAGCCCGCATAGGCCGGATTGAGCTTCAGCTTTTCGATGGCGGCATTGAGCGACACCGGCAGGGTGCCCAGCGACGAGCAGGTGAAAAAGGCTGTTTGCTGCGCTTCGAACACGCCCTTGTAAAAGGCCACGACGCGCAAGCCATGCAGCTTGAGGAGGATCGGATAGACGACAAACACATGGATCAGGCAGGCCAGATAGATGGCCCCGATAAAGCTGAGCAGCGGCGTCAGGCTCTCTAACCCATAAGACCCGACCACCGAAGCGATCAGGCCAAACACGCCAAACGGCGTCAACTGGATCACCCAGCGCGTCAGCTTGAACATCAACTGGCTGCCCTGAGAGACAAGCGTTTTCAGCTCGGCCGCGCGCTCGCCCAGGGCGCTCAGGCCCGCCCCGACAAACAGGGCGACAAAGACGACGCTCAGGACCTGACCTTCGGCAAAGGCCTTGAAAATATTGGTCGGCACAATGCCGATCAGCACGTCCTGGACCGGCGGGATGACCTTGGGCTTGACGTCGGCCAGCGGCAGGCCGCTTAAGCCGCGGCCCGGCTCTATCAGGTGGCCGATGGCAAAGCCCAGCGACACGGCCAGACCGGCGGTCATGATGAACCACACAATCGTCACCACCCCCAGTCGCACGGCCTTACCGCCGCCGCCTTCGCCCAGAGCTCCCTCGCCCAGTCGTGAAATCGAGGCCGCAATGGTGAAGAAGACCAGCGGCACGACCAGCATCTTGATCAGGTTGACGAAGAGGTCGCCGATGGGCTCAACCCACGGCACGGCCTGCTGACCGAAGGCCACCCCCACCCCGGTCCCCAGCGCAAAAGCCACCAGAACGCGCAACCAGAAGGGAATTTTGGACATGTCGAGCCTCATCAGTAAGGCCCCGAAGATAGGCCGAAATGGTAAAGGCGCAAGCGAGGAAAAGTAACGACTGAAATTAGGTGGCGTTGCCCCCTAACCCTCTCCCTCAAGGGAGAGGGGATTACAACAACGGGGCAACCAGAAGCGCGGTGAACAGCAGCAGGCCCAGCGACAGCCAGCGGTAATTTTTGTACCACGGCACGTCTTTCAGTGCGGCGCTTTCGCGGTCCCACACGGCGCGGGTGAAAACGAGCGCGCTCACCGAAGCCTCCGGGGCCGGACGCAACAGGCTGCTCGCGATCAAAGCGGCGGCGCTGACGAGGAAAATGACAAAGGCCGCCACCAGAAAATGCAGCGGCAAGATACCGATGATCTCTACACTGACGAACAGGCCAAGGCTGAGCGTCGTGCCGACAATCAGCGCGCAGGCGGCGCCAAAGGCATTGGCCCGCGTCCAGAACAGCCCCATCAGGAACAGGGTCGCCACCGGCGGCACGAAATAGGCCAGCATGGCCTGAAGATAGTTCCACAGCGTGTCCTGAATGGCCCCCAGCATGGGCAGCCACAGGATGGACAGAGCCATGACGCTGAGGATGGCCAGCCGCCCGGCCAGCAGCAGCCGCGCCTCAGAGGTCTTCGGCCAGTGGGTCTTTAGGAAATCCAGGGTGACGAGCGTCGCCGCCGCATTATAGTTGGAGGCCAGCGACGACAGGATAGTGACCAGAAACACCCCGGCGACGAGGCCGACGACGCCCGTTGGCAACAGGCTGAAAGCGAGGGCGAAAAAGGTCTGATCGGGGGCTTCCAGCGCGGGGAACAGCAGCGGCGCGCACAGGCCCGGCACGACCAGCAGGCCCAGAGTCGTCAGCTTCAGCCCACCGGCAAACAGGCTGCCCCAACGGCCATGATCGAGCGATTTGGCCGCCAGCACCTTCTGCACCATGTACTGATTGGTGCACCAGAAATAGAAGCCGATCAGCGGCAGACCCGTGACCAGACCCGTCCAAGGCAGCACATCATCCGTGGCCGGACGAACCAGATGCAGCCGCAGGGCGTCGCTGTGGGCAACCACCGCTTGCCAGCCGCCGACGGCCTTCAGCGCCAGAACGCTGATGACCGCGCAAACGCCGATCAGGAAGACCGCCTGCACCGTGTCGGTGATCAGCACGGCGCGCAAGCCTCCGGCGACGAGGAACAGCCCGGCACACAGCGACAGGAGTGCCCCCACCTCAAACAGGCTCAACGCCGGAAACAACAGGCGGAACAACAGGCTGCCCGCAAACAGCAGCCCTGCCGTATCGACAAAGGTCATCAGGGCGATCGACAGGCCCGACACATAGGTGCGCGCAAAGCGGCCATAGCGTTTTTCAAGGAACTCCGGGACGGTGAAGACGCCCGACGACAGATAGGTCGGCAGCACCACGGCACAGAACAGGGTCAGGACCAGCACCGCTACCCAGTCGTAATTATAGACGCTGATCCCATGCGCGTAAGCCGATCCGGGCACCCCTATCAGGGCTGAGGACGACAGGGTGGCGGCGTAAAGCGTGAACCCCACCACGGGCCAGCGCGCCTGACCCGCCGCCAGAAACTGCTGCTTCAGCGTGGTGATCTTCAGCCGCGACAAAAGCGCCAGTGCCACCAGCCCCAGCACATAGGCCGCCGCCACGCCAATATCTATGCTGTTGAGGTGAAACTGAGTCACGGCCCGCCCTTTTTGATGAAAGTTTAGTCCAGACTCAGACAAAGAGGTATCCACTTCCGCGCCTGACGCAAAAAAAGCGGCAGACGCCCTGAGGCCTCTGCCGAGTTGCGATCCAGGTTTGCGTCATCCAACAGGCGCAGGGGCATCGGATCGGGTCTAAAACAGGTTGTGGCAGGTGCTAAAAGGTTACGCTCTTTTGTTTAGCCCCTCGCCGGGTGCGGGCCCCGCCACCTTGGCCGCCGCCTCAACGGCGGCTTGAGTGGAATGAGCCCATCAGAAATCTCCACTCTAACCGGGGGTGCGGACCTGATAGCCCTGCGCCCTCAGATCGTTCACAAGCCGCTCATCCAGCAACATGGGCATGGGCAAAAGGAGAACGCTGCGGCGGGTGCCCTGCATGGCCGTATCGACCATGCGCAGAGTGTCCGCTGTCCATTGCGCCCGTAACTGCCCCCCCAGCGCCTCGTGACAATCGGCCTTCGGCTGAGCCCGCAGGATCGCTTTCAGGGCCTCGACGTCTCCGGAGGCCCAGGCATCGGTCTGTGCGGCGGTTGTGGCCACCATATATTCCGTCAGGTCGAGCATAACCGTCAGGCACCGGCGACCTTCGGCCTCGTCAATGGCGTTGGTCTGCTTGACCAGAGCGCGCGTCTCCATCCGCGAAATGCGCGCGACCTTCACCTTGTGACGCTTGGCGACCTGAGTGAGGTGCTGCGTGATGACCTGCGATGAAAACCCCTTCTTCGTGCCGACCGCGTCGAGAAAGCGGACGCCCGCCCACAGTGGCCGGTCCTTTTCAATATCACGCGTGTCGATCTCATACGTCCGGGCGAGTTGGGTCCAGCGGGCATATTCAGCCGGCGGCAAAACGTCACGCAGGGTCTGCTTGCCGGGCAAATCCTTGCCGCTCATCACCGCGTAAAGCGCCAGAAGACTGAACTTCGGGGCCGGCGGCAGATAGAGCCCTTCGGCATCCGAAAGTATGCGGTCTATACGGGCGCTATCCCACGTTTTTGTGGCACCGATCCGTGTATCTCCGATCAGCCAGACGACCTTATCGCCTTTGATAACCTTCCACAGGGCGGGGCCGGGCAGGTTCTTGACGACGCTGACTTCGGTCAGGGACCAGTCATCCGCAGCGGGCGTCAGGGTGACGGTCGTCTGGGCGCAGGCCGACCCGGCCGCCGCCACAAGTGCGGCAGCGAAAACGATAGATTTGAGCATGGACTCCCCCTCTTTTTTTCTTTCAGGCGCAAACAGCGCCGCTTAGGTTTTGTCGTCCCGCTGATAGGCGATCAGGTCACCCGGCTGGCAATCCAGCTCACGGCAGATGGCCTCAAGCGTCGAAAAGCGGATGGCCCGCGCCTTGCCCGTTTTCAGGATGGACAGATTGGGCAGGGCGATGTCCACGCGCTCAGCCAGTTCGGACAAGGTCATGCGACGCGCATACAGCAGATCATCCAGTTTGCTGATAATGGGCATGGCTATACCGTGCCTTCCAGATCCTCACGCAGGTCGGTCCCGATATCGAAAATATGGGCCACCACAAAGCACAGCAGGACCGGCAGGAGCCCTTTGGCCAGAGACGCTATCAGCGCTTCGGGCGCGCGTGAGGAATCGGCCAGAAAGACGAGGATCGGGTGCGCCACATAGCCCGCCGTCAGGAATATACCGATCCAGCGCAGGCGCGTGCCATTTTCCGGCGTGAAGGGGGTGCCGGCCTGACCGGAGCGCACCACCGCCAGCAGGTTCATGAACACCGGCACCGCCAGCGCGATCATAACAAGCGCGGCAACGGACACGTCGATCTGAGTCCCCTTTGGCCACGGTTCAGGCCCAAACGCGACCAGCATCCCCAGACGGATCGAACTGAGGACCGCGCCGATGGCGTAGATGACAAGCGCGGCCTTAAGCAGCCAGAGCGTGCCGGTGAACAGACGGCGGCGTTTTGCAGGCATGGGACCCTCCCGATAGATTTCATGATTATCGATAAACCCCATAGCGAGGAATGTCAAATAATTTAATGATAAACATTAAATTATTTGATTAGCATGGCTTTTTTCCCGATATTCAAAGGGGCCGCACAACGCGAAACAGATTACAGCAATTCAAAAGAAGGGGCTGACTGGCACGGCCCGCCGGCACTCTGTAAGTCCTCCCACCACCACATCTCGCCAGCAAGCTGGCTCGTGCGGTCCCCCTCCCCGCACTGAAGTGCAGGGAGGCACAAGATGCCTGCGATCTGAATACGTATTCACGTCGGGGGCGGGTTTCGTCAGGGGCGGCGGCGCTGTACCAATAGGGAAAGAGTGTAAAAACGCACCGCCGCAGAGGTCCGCTTCTGCCGCCAACGGTGCGTGTTCAGGGAGTGACCTTATGTCCAAGCGCCTCATCGCATCGGTAAGCCTGTGCGCCCTTCTGGCCGCCGCTGCCGCCGCTGCTGCCCCAGTCAGCGAAACGCCGAGCAATACCGCCCACACGCCCAATCAAGTCGTCTCAACCGACGCCACCGACGGCCCCGCTGAGGCCTCGCCCTGGGCGGCGGCGACCAAGCAGGGCATCGGGTCGTCCTATGAGGCCTATAAGAACCTGCAATATAGCGACAAAGCCACCACCGGCACGGTGTCAAAGGTGTGGTTTTCGCTGGCCAACGGCGTGGTGTCGGAAACCATGTACGGCCTGATCCACGAAGCGCAGATCCGCGACCTGTCGCTGGTTCTTGTCGGCGACGGCTGGGTGGCCACGGAAGCCGCCGACACAGTGTCGCACATCGACTATCTGCATAAGGACAAAGCCGGGCGCCCACTGTCGCCTGCCTATCGCCTGACCAATACGGACAAGCAGGGCCGCTTCGTGGTCATCAAGGACGTCTTCACCGACCCGGACCATCAGACCCTGATGCTGCGCGTCACGGTCAAGGCGCTGAAAGGCACAGTGACACCCTATGTCGTGCTCGATCCGTCGGTCAACAACACCTCCGGCGACGATCAGGGCGATGCCTCGAAGACCGCCCTGCGCGCCTTTGACGGCCCGCACGCCCTGTCGCTGCGCGCTTCGGTGCCCTATGAGGCCGCCAGCATCGGCTTTACGGGCAGGGACGCGCTGGTTGGCCTCCTGAAAGACGGCAAGCTGGGCGCGCTGAACGCCAAGATCAGCGAAAAAGGCAATATCCGCGCCGTCGCCGCCTTCAAGCCGGTGAGCACCTCGGCCACCTTCGATCTGGCGCTCGGCTTCGGCAAGGACGTCGCCGCCGCCGATACCGAAGCCGCCGCGACGCTGAAGACCGGCTATGCTACCGTGCTGGCGCGTTATAACGGTCAGGGTAAGGCGGTCGGCTGGGAAGACTATCTGGCTTCCTTAAGCGAGTTGCCGCGCCTGACGGCCCAATCGACCGATAATGGCAAGCTGCTCTACGCCTCGGCCCTGATGCTCAAGGTGCAGGAAGACCGCACCTATGCCGGGGCGCTGATCGCCTCCCTGTCGAATCCGTGGGGCGAGACCGTCTTCGCCAAGCAGTCGGCGACCGGTTATAAGGCCGTGTGGCCGCGCGACTTCTATCAGGTGGCGATGGCGCTGGCGGCGTTGGGCGACAAACAAACGCCGCTGGCCGCCTATCACTATCTGCCGAAGGTGCAGGTCGGGCCGAACACGCCGGGCAACAAAGGCGACGGCGGCTGGTTCCTGCAAAAGGCACACGTCGATGGCACGCCGGAATGGGTAGGTGTGCAACTCGATCAGACGGCCATGCCGATCATGCTCGGCTGGAACCTCAACCACCGCGGCCTGATGAGCGACGCCGATCTGAAGGCCTCGTGGGCCTCGATGCTCAAACCCGCGGCGAAATTCCTCAAGGACGGCGGCACGACGCATATCGGCTGGAACACCGCCAAAATCACCCCGCCCTATACGCAGCAGGAGCGCTGGGAAGAACAGGAAGGCTATTCGCCCTCCACCACCGCCGCCATTGTCGCCGGCCTGATCGCCGCCTCTGACATCGCCGCGCGGTCGGGCGACGCCGATATGGCCGCGCAACTGAAGGCCCACGCCGCCGACATTTCGGCGAAGATCGAAGCCCGCATGGTCACCACGACCGGTGCGATCAAGGGCGGTAAGGACACCTACTATATGCGCCTGTCGCGCTCTGACGATGCCAACACTCCGGGCGTGCAGGACGAACGCAATGGCCGCAAAGGCATGCGCGGCGACCTGATCCTCGACGGCGGCTTCCTGGAGCTGGTGCGCTATGGCGTGCGCCGCGCCGATGACGCCAACATCGTCCGTTCACTGACTTTCCTTGATGACGAGACCCTGCCGGAGAACCTGCGCGTTAAATACACCTTCCGTTTCAAGGGCGTCGAAGGCGCCTTCCCCGGCTTCCGCCGTTATGGCAATGACGGCTATGGCGAAGACGAGACGACGGGTGCCAATTACGGCGTGCTGGGCGGCTCGACCCCAGGTCAGCGCGGCCGCGTGTGGCCCTTCTTCACCGGCGAACGCGGCCATTATGAACTGGCCCGCGCAGCGCTGAAAAGCGGAGGTGTGACGGACACGGACAAAACGCGCATCCGCGCCACCTATGTGCGCGGTATGGAGCTGTTTGCCAATGAAGGCCTGATGCTGCCGGAACAGGTGTGGGACGGTGTCGGCGTCAAGCCCGCAGGCTACGAAACGGGCGAAGGCACCAACTCGGCCACGCCTCTGGCCTGGACCCACGCGGAATATGTGAAGCTGCTGCGCTCTCTGGCCGATGGTCAGGTGTGGGACCGCAACCCGCTGACCGCAGAGACGTTCGCGAAGTAGAGGCGAACGAAAATTGAATCGCCATTCCTCCTCCCTACGCCCTCGGCGTGGGGAGGTGGCATTTTGAGCATTACAATGCTCTTAGATTCGCCTGAGTCATCCCCCTCCGTCACGCCTTCGGCGCGCCACCTCCCCATGCCTTTGGCATAGGGAGGAGAAAGGGGATTGTCGCGCATGGTGCAGCACCCTAATACCTCCGCATGGAAATCACCCTATATCATGCCATCGGAGGTGCGGACGGCGTCTCAGCTCTGTGCCGCCGCTTCTATCATCTGATGGACACCCTGCCCGAAGCCGCGCGCTGCCGGGCCATCCATCCTGCCGACCTGTCGGGCAGCGAGGCAAAATTCTACGACTACCTGACAGGCTATCTGGGCGGGCCGCCGGTCTATGTCGAAAAGCACGGCCATCCGCGTCTGCGCTCGCGCCACTTCGGTGCAGAAATCGGCCCGCTGGAGCGCGACGAATGGCTACTGTGTTTCAATCGCGCCCTGGACGAGATCATCGCAAATCCGCGCTTACGCGACCTGATCCGCGAACCCGTCGAGCGGCTGGCCTTCCACATGCAGAACAAGGCATAAAAAACCCCGGTCTCTCACCCCAACGGCCAAAGATGCTGAGCGCATCCGGCCGTTGAAAACTCGAGACTGTCTAATATGTGTCCGCGACATGAGACAGTCTCGAAAAGCATACCCAGAGTCATTTGCCATGACTCTGGGTATCCACCGGGGTTTTCGTATTCAGTCCGTTGCCAGCCCCTTATTTCAGGCTCAGCGGCAGCGGGACATTGCGGCCACCGCGATTGACCAGCAGCAGGATCGAGGGCCGGTTGGCGGCCTTCATTTCCGTGACGATCTTGTCGAACTCGGCGCGGTTGGCCACAGGCAGGTTGTTAGCGCGCACGATGACGTCACCAGCCTTCAAGCCCTTCTTGGCCGCATCCGAGGTCGGCTCAATCGCCGTGACCACCAGACCGCTGACATCGGCTTCGATGCCATAGGTCTTGCGCGAGGTCGGGTCGAGCGGCTTGACGCTGAGGCCCAGCACCGGCGCGCCGGTTTCGGGCGTCGTAGCCCCGCCGCCATTCAGGACCTTGTTCAGTTCGTCTTCGCCGGGACGCAGGGCCGCGACAATGGTCAGCTTGACCATCTTGCCATTACGGAACACCTCGATCTCGACCTTTTCGCCGGGGCGCACATCGGCCACGTTGCGGGTCAGGTCGGTATTGAGCTTGACCGTCTTGCCATTGACCTTCTTGACGATGTCGCCGACCTGCACGCCACCCTTGGCCGCCGGGCCATCCTTTGTGACGTCGGCGATGTAGGCACCGTCCTTGTCCGGCAGGCTCAGGCTTTCGACATATTCGTCGGTGACGGGCAGGATCTGCACGCCGATATAGCCGCGCTCGACCTTGCCGCCCGCCATCAGCTTGCGCGCAATGGCCGAGGCCGTGTCGGCGGGAATGGCAAAGCCAACGCCGGCATTGCCACCCGACGGCGTGATGATGGCCGAGTTGACGCCGATGACGCGCCCGTTGAGGTCAAAGGTCGGGCCGCCGGAATTGCCGCGGTTGATGGCGGCGTCGATCTGCATGTAATCGACATAGCCCTGCGCGCCGTCCGGACGCCCAAAGGCCGAAACGATCCCCGCCGTCGCCGTACCCGACAGGCCGAACGGGTTGCCGACCGCGATCACCCAGTCGCCGACGCGCGGACGCTGATCGGTTTCAAACTGCACAAAGGGGAAGTTCTTGCCTTCGACCTTGAGCACGGCCAGATCGGTGGCCGGGTCGCGGCCGATGACCTTGGCCGTCAGCTTCTGTTCGTTGGTCAGGACGACGGTGATTTCGTCGGCCCCTTCGATGACGTGGTTGTTGGTGACCACATAGCCGTCGGCGGTGATGAAGAAGCCCGAACCGGCGCCGCGCACTTCGCGTTCATTGCCCTCCCCTTCGCCGTCGTCCTGCGAAGGCGGCTCGAAGCCGGGGATGATCAGGCCGTTCGGCACCTTCACCTTGCCCTTGGTCTCGATCGAGACAACGGCGGGGGATACCCGCTCGATGATGTCGGCAAACGACATGGGCGCGCCCGCCGGCGGCTTCACCGGGGTCACGGCCGCCGTCTTGATCAGGGTCGAGCCGTCATAGCCGCCCAGACCGGACACCGCCGCACCGGCGACTGCTGCGCCGAGCATCAGGCCACCGGCCACGCCCGCCACCAGGCCCTTATTCTTCTTTACCGAGTTAAGCACGTTCCCCATGGGTCTTCGTCCTGATTATACGCTGTTACGGTCAACATAGGCATTTTAAGGCCGCAAGCCAGTGTTTTCATGCGGGCTTACCATCTTTTAATCCGTCTCAGAGCCGTACCGGTTCTGAGATTTTTGTTTGTCGCGCATTTGAATCCAAAAACCGTTTCACACTTTTTGGTATGCGCTTGAATGCAACCAAAGCGGTGCGGCAAAATCGTGGCTTAGATACAGTCTTATTTGTGACTGTCAGGGTCACGGTTCAAAAGCGCCTCAAGACGCGCCTGTTCTTCGGCACTGAGGCCAGGGGTATCTGGCTCAGCATCGTTAGCGCTTTTGCGGCGGCCCATCAGTACAAAGATGGCACCACCGACCAGCAACACCCCTACGGGCAGGCCCCACAGCAGGCCGGTGGCCAGAGAAAAGCGCGGTCGGAACAGTACATAGTCGCCATAGCGGGCGCGCAATATGTCACGGATATCGCTGTCGCTTTTGCCCTCGGAGATATGGGCGCGGATGTCGCGGCGCATATCGGCGGCGATATCGGCCCCGGAATCGGCAATCGACTCGTTCTGACAGACGACACAGCGCACTTCGCGGTAGAGCGCGCGGGCGCGGTCATCCTGCTGTTTGTCCGACAGGGTTTCACCGGGCAGGACGGCCCCGGCGACCTGAGAAAAGGCAAACAGGGTGACGAGGAGGGCCTTCAGCCTCCCCCCTGATATCAGGGGGGATACCGGCAAAGCCGGAGGGGGGTTAAACGGCGGAATTAACCCCACCGTCTTTCTCGCTAGCGCTCGAAAGCCACCTCCCCTGAAACGCCAGTTCGGCGCAGCCAAATCAGGGGAGGAACAATAGTTCCGCCTCATCCCTTTTTCCCCCGATGGACCAGCCCCAGCCGCAGGCGGCGGTCACACAGCGACAACACCCCGCCTATGGCCATCAGCAGCGGCCCGAAGAAGATCAGCCGCGCCCACGGATTGTACAGGGCTCTTACCTGCCACCCCTCCGCCGACGGTTCGCCCAGCACAAAATAGAGATCGTTCAGCGGCTGAAAACACAGGGCCACCTCGGTCGTCACGGTCGCGGACGCCGGATAGAATCGCCGCTCCGGCAGGGCCTGACAGATGGGCTTGCCGCCACGGCGCACTTCGAGGACACCGCGTTCGGCCTCATAGTTCGGCCCGACCACGCTTTTGATGTCGCTCAGGCGCACCTCATAGGCCCCGACGCGCAACGCCCCACCGACGCGCAGATGATCGACGGCGCTGAGCTTGGTCTGGGTTTCAACCACGGCCCCCAGCACGAACAGGCCCAGCCCCACATGCGCCAGCACCATGCCGTGCGTCGCCAGCGGCAGGGCGCGAAAGCGGCGCAGGCTCTCGGAAAACGGCACCTTGAGCAGGTGCGTGCGTTCCTGCAAGACCTGCCACGAGCCGAGGATGACCCAGCCGCCCAGCAGAAAGCCGACGCCCAGCGACAGGACCTTTTTCGCCTCACCGCTACCCATCAGCACCGCCCCCAGCACGGCCAGCAAGAGCGATATACCCGCCGCCAGAGCCAGCCTCTGCCCCACAGCCTTGAGGTCACCGCGCTTCCACGCCATCAGACTGGCCAGGGGCAGGATGAGCATGGCCACCGACATGGCCGGCACGAAGCTCAGGTTATAATAGGGGGTGCCGACCGAAATCGTCTTGCCGGTCAGGGCCTCCATCAGCAGCGGATAGAGCGTCCCCAGACAGACGGTGGAAAGCGCCACGAAGACCAGCAGGTTATTGAGCACAAGCGTCGATTCGCGGCTGACCGGCGCAAACACGCCACCGGAACTGAGCGCCGAGGCGCGGAATACATAAAGCGCGAACCCCGCGCCTGCCGTCACAAACAGGATGGCCAGCAGCAAAATACCGCGCTGCGGATCGACGGCGAAGGCGTGCACGCTGGTCAGCACGCCGGAGCGCACCAGAAACGCCCCCAGCATCGAGAAGGTGAAGGCTAGAAGCGCCAGAAACACCGTCCACGATTTCAGCGCATCGCGTTTTTCCAGCACAATGGCCGAATGCAGCAAGGCGGTCGCCGCCAGCCAAGGCATGAAGGAGGCGTTTTCCACCGGGTCCCAGAACCACCAGCCGCCCCAGCCCAGCTCATAATAGGCCCAGAACGACCCCAAAGCGATGCCGAGCGTCAGAAACACCCAGGCCACCAGCGTCCACGGCCGCACCCAGCGCGCCCATTCGCGCCCGATGCGCCCTTCGATCAGCGCCGCCACGGCAAAGGCGAACACCACCGAAAACCCGACATAGCCGAGGTAGAGCAGCGGCGGATGAAGGGCCAGAGCCGGGTCCTGAAGCATGGGGTTGAGCGACTGCCCCTCATAGGGGGCCGGGTCGGGGCGGGCCAGCGGATTGGAGGAAAACAGCGTGAAACCGCTGAACAGCGCCCCCAGAAGCCCCTGCACCCCCAGTACCTTGTGGCGCAGGCCGGACGGCAAGCCGCGCCCGAACAGCGTCACCAGCGCGCCATAGCTGAGCAGCACCATGCACCACAACAGCATCGAGCCTTCGTGGCTGCCCCAGGTCCCGGAAATCTTGTACAGCAGCGGTTTCAGCGTGTGCGAATGTCTGGCGACGTTGGAGACTGAAAAATCCGACGTCACAAAGGCGTGGAGCAGGGCCGCAAAGGCCAGAACCGATGCCATCGCCGCGGCCAGAGACAGGCCTTCGCTCCAGCGCGCCATGCCGCGCAAGGGTCGCCACGCCGCCCCCGCCACGCTGAGCGCCTGCGCCAGCGACAGAAGGAAGGCCAGCCCCAGACAGAAGGTGCCCAGTTCCGCGATCATTTCGCCTCGCCAAAGGGTTTGGAATCGGGTTTGGCCGCGCTTTCCGGCCGCCACTCGCCCTGCTCTTTGATCGCCTTGACGACCTCCTTGGGCATGTAGGTTTCGTCGTGCTTGGCCAGCACGGTTTTGGCCTCGAACACGTCGGCGCTGACACGCTGGCCTTCGCAGACCACGCCCTGCCCTTCACGGAACAGGTCGGGCAGATCGCCCTTGAAGCGCACGGTCATTTCGGCCTTCTGGTCGCGCACGACGAAGGTGACTTCGCCGCCAGCGCCCTTGACGACGCTGCCCGCCTTGACGAGGCCGCCGAGGCGCATGGTGCGATGCAGTTCGGCCTTAGCCTCATAGGCCTGCGCCGGGGTGTAGAAATAGACGACCTGATCCTTCATGGCGAACAGGGCCAGCGCCACACCGGCCATCAGGATCGGGGCGGCGATCAGAAAGATCATCAGACGCCGACGCGCCTTCATGGATTTGGGAAGCAGGGTCATGACGATCTCCCCCTCGCCCCGCCAGCGGGGAGGTGTAAGCGTAATAGGTTCCTCATTGCGCCCCCACCGGCCGGTCGGCCCTTTGCACGATGTCGCGCGCAATCGCAGGACGATCCGCATACAGACGATCCAGCGTCGCCAGCACCCGCTTTTCACCTTCGACGTTTTTCAGCACGCGATACGAACGCAGCAAACGCGCCCAGCCGTCGGGGTCTTCGGGATTTTTGGCCAGACGCGCCTCAAGGCCCGCCACCATGCCGCCGATCTGCGCCTGAACCGTCGCCGCCGTCTGCGCCGACTGATCGAGCGCGGCGATTTCCGCCGCCACCGTCTGCTGACGCCCGTCATCGGCCGCCAGCCGCGACTGCACGACACCATAGAGCCGCCGCGCCTCTTCGTAGCGGCCATCCGTGGTGAGGATACGGGCTGAGTAGTACAGCGCCGTCAGGTCGTCGCCATCGCGCGTCAGGGCCTCGGCAAAGGCAGCGCGCGCCTCCCCATTGCTCTGCCCCTTGTTGAGCAGCGTCAGCGCCTCACCCAGATTGGACCAGCCGACCGCCGCCTCGGGGGCCAGTTGCGTCACGCGCTTGAAGGCCTGCGCCGCCTCATAATAGTCGCCCGCCACCACCAGGGTCTGCCCCAGTTGCAGCCAGTAGGCCGGCTTGTCGCCATACTTGCCCGATAGCTGTTGCAGCGCCACCGCCGCGGGCTTGGCCTCCAGCGTTTCGGGGGCCGTATTCAGCGTCTCCACCCACGCCTTGACGCGCGCCGCATAGGGCTGATCCGGCAGATCGGGCTTGCCCACAAAGACCGACAGGCCCAGCGCCGCCACGGCGATCACGACGGCCCCGGCAAAGCCGATGCGCGGATCAACCGGTGCCACCGCCTCGGCCTCTTCGACGCGCAAAAGGGCGCGCGCCGCTTCGGTCTTTTCTTCACGGGCCAGAGCCGCGTCCGTATGTCCGGCGGCGACGCGGCGGTCGAGATCGGCCACAAAGGCTTCGTACCGCTGCCGCGCCTGATCCAGCGCGCTGTCCGGTGTACGGCGCAGCCACGCGACCGCCAGCCCCAGAAGGGCGGCGCACACAAGTGCAGCGGTAAGCGAGAACAGCAGCATACGTGTCTTAAGCGGCGGGTTGACCGGAACGAACGCACCGGGACTGTGTCATAAGCCCGTTTTCGTCGCCTTAGGCAACCGTTTTTGGTGCCCGGAAGACATCGGCAGCCGTGACACGACGTCGCGCCAGATTGGCCTTGTTTTCCCCCAGAAGCCCCTCCATCAGGGCGATCACGCGCTCAAAACAGTCCATCACCGCCTGCGCATCGAACGGATCTTCGCCCACGGCGACTCCCAGCACGACGGTGAAATAGGCGTCCATCTGCACTTCGGCAGCTTCGACCGTTTTGTTGAGCAGGCTGAGATAGCCGCCCTGTGAGGCGGTGGGGCGCACCTGATTGATAAAGGCGACGGTTTGCAGCGCCGCCTCGGCCTGAGCCGGTTTCGGCCCGGCATAGTCAGGCACCTCGCGCGTCGCCCGGCCAAAAATCCGCTCGGTCTTCAGCGGCAGGGCCTGAGCGATGATTTTTTCCACGCCTTTTAGACGGTCTTCGACCAGACCGTTGATCGTCTGATTAATCACCAGGACGCGCTTGCCCCACGGCCCGTCGCGCGTCAGTTCGACCGATTTTTGCAGGCTGCTGACCAGACTCAGGCACTGGGCCACCCAGCCTCCGGCCTCGCCCAGCAGCGACGGGTCACGCCGCCGCATCAGCCCCGAAAACACCTTCATCCGTTCTTCGGCGGCGACAAGCACGCGTTCGCCAAACCCGGCCAGTTCCGACTCGCTTAAGAAACGGTCATTGGCCCCATCCGAGATGACGGCGACAAATTTGAGCACCAGCGTGGCGTCATCCATATTGGCCAACAGGGCTTCGAGGAAGCGCACCCCGCCCTCACCGTCCGGCGTCTTGCTGCACGCATCCTTGAACATCAGCCGGATGGCCGCCGCCTTTTCGGCATCAATACGCCCCATCCAGTCGGGCAGCCGCGCCAGGGCTTCCCGCAACAGGCGGTGCAGGTCAAGATAGGCGGCAAATTCTTCGAGTTCGTCTTCGTCCTCACCCTGCGGCAAGACCGTCTCAGGCCGTTCCCGCAGAATGACCGCCGCCGCATTGACCAGACGAAAATAGGGCACGGGTACCGGGTCGCCGCTGCGGGGACTGTGCACGCTGCGGCGCGCCTCCGTCATCAGTTCGGCCTCTTCACGCTCAAGCGCGCTCCACAGACGATCGAGCAGCCACTGCGGAAAAATAACGCCTTCCATACCGTCTTCGCGCGCCATGAACAAAGGCACGAAGGGGCGGAAGACCTGTTCCTTGAGATGATGCGACTCAAGCTGACGCGCCACAAGAGCGCGCACCTCGCCCAGAGCGGCGTCGTGCGTTAAACCCAGACTGGTGTTCAGTTGACGGAGAATGTTTACGGGCAAGGTTTTCACCAGCCCGCCGACCGCGCTCAGCCGTTTCTCCGATAACACGCCCATGTGGCTCTGCCGTTGTTATAACGAGGCAAGTATGGGAGGCGCGTGGTTAATATTTTCTGACCCTAAAGCGTCGTTACTCAGCTATAAAATTGGCCGGTAATATCACAACGCATTTGAGGCCGCCCATCCCTGAGCGGTCAAAGCTCAGGCGGCCGCCATAGGCGCGCACCAGTTCATCGACAATCGACAGGCCCAGCCCCGAACCGGGGGCGGACTCATCCAGCCGCGCGCCGCGTTTAAGCACCTCATCATAGCGTTCGGGCGGCATCCCCGGCCCGTCATCCTCGATCAGCAGCGTCATGCCGCTCGCCTCGTCCTCCAGCGTCGCCGTGACGCGCACGCGGCGCTGAGACCAGATGCAGGCATTTTCCATCAGGTTTCCGGCGATCTCCTGAAAATCCTGCTTTTCGCCGCGGAAGGCCAGGTCTTCGGGCGCGCGCCAGTCGATGGTTACGCCCTTGTCGCGGAACACCTGCTCCAGCATGACGGCCAGTTCGTCCAGCACCGGCTCGACCGGCGTGCGCTCGCCCATATTCTGGGCGCGGGCGGCGGCGCGAGCGCGGCGCAGGTGGTGATCGACCTGGGCCCGCATCAAGGCCGTCTGTTTACGGATGGTATCGGCCAGAGGGGCCGGATCATCGCCGGCCGAGGTCAAAAGCACCGACAGCGGCGTTTTCAGCGCGTGGGCCAGATTGCCGACGTGGGTACGCTGCCGCTCCACCACGTCCTGCCCGTATTCCAGCAGGCCATTGACCTCTTCGGTGACCGGCTTGATTTCCGCCGGATAGATGTTGAGGAGCCGCGTCTGCTTGCCCTTGCGGATGTCGTGCAGTTCGTCGGTCAGGGCAAACAAGGGCCTCAGACCGATCCGCACCTGAAGGTAGATGGCGATCAGCGAGCCGAGCGCCAGCACGATCAGCGCCCCACCGGTGATCAGGGCGAACTGCCCCACATTGCGATCGACCTCGGAACGGTCCTCGGCGGCCATAAACAGCAGATTGTGCCCCTGAATGCGCAGATAGACGGTGGCCTGCCGCAGCGGCTGATCGCGCGGCCCGATGGCGTTATAATACTGAAGCTGACCCGTCGTCTTATCGAGGGCCTTGGGCATTTGCAGCACGCGCTCGGCCAGCGAGCCCGACTTATAGACGGCCATCACGCGGTCCTGTTTATCCAGCTCAACGATCTGCCAGTAGAGGCCGGAATAGATGTCGTCGGTGCGGATGATGTACAGTTCGGGTATGCGGATGCGCCCGTCTTCGTCGAATTCGGTGTGCGTGTAGAGGTTGCGCACAATGTCTGAAATGCCCGCCTGAAAGCGCGTCACCGAGGTGTAGTTAAAGAAGGCGGTGAGGCCTGCTGAAATCAGGATCAGCGAAAAGATGAACCAGATGGCGGCCAGCCGGATCAGCCGCCCGGCCAGCGACCCGCGCCCGGAAATCAGTACGCTGATG
>NZ_JAIWNX010000145.1 GCF_020217185.1 Asticcacaulis sp. | reverse complement strand
AAGCGCTTCAGATGGGTCAGGACGGCTGTCATTTAACGCCCCCCTCCGTCAGCACCTTCGTTCTCATACCTGTGCTAAATCTCGCTGACTTCATTGTGCAGCGGCTTGAGGCGATAGCCCAGCCCACGCACCGTCTCGATCCGCTCATTGCCGATCTTCTTGCGCAGACGCCCCATAAACACCTCGATGGTGTTGGAGTCGCGGTCGAAATCCTGATCATAGAGGTGTTCGACCAGCTCGGTACGTGAAATGACGCGGTTCTGATGCAGCATCATATAGTGCAGCAGACGGTATTCCAGCGAGGTCAGGCGCAGCGGCTCACCATTGACCGACGCGCGCGCGGCGCGTGGATCGAGGCGCACCCCGCCACAGACCAGCAGCGGCTGCGCATGGCCGGCGGCACGGCGCACCAGGGCCCGCAGACGCGCCAGCAGTTCTTCGGTATGAAACGGCTTGGTCAGATAATCATCGGCCCCGGCGTCGAAGCCCGACACCTTGTCCGACCACGCCCCGCGCGCCGTCAGAATCAGCACCGGCGTCGCCTTGCCATCGCGCCGCCAGCGTTCCAGCACTGACACGCCGTCAATCTTGGGCAGGCCAAGGTCGAGGATCACGCAATCATAAGGCTCGGTATCGCCCAGAAAGTGCGCTTCTTCGCCGTCGGGCGCGTGATCGACCACATAGCCCGCGTCCTGAAGCGAGGCCTTGAGCTGACGCGACAGGTCGGGATCATCTTCGGCAAGCAGAATGCGCATTACATCTTACTCATGGAACGGTTGGCGAGATCGACGCGATAGGTCACGATATTGGGACCGATCTGCACCTTGATCACAAAGGTCGAAGGGCCGGTCTGATTGCCCGACACGTAGCGGCCGCCCGTGCGCTGCTCAACCAGGGTGATGGCGTCGTCGATGGAATAGCGCTGCTGCACCGTCAGGCGTTCGGCCTCATCGAAGCGCGGACGCGCCTCCGGCCGCAGCGGCATCTGGCGCACCTCTTCGTGCGCCGGCTGCCAGCCAAAAGCGGCACGTTCGCGCGCTTCGGCAGCGAACGGCGCGCCGACGAGCAGCAGGGCGGAAAGGGTCAGGATCGGTTTCATAGTCACTTTGTACAGTCCCCGACCTGAACCTTAGCTGAACAGGGCCCTAAGGAAAACTTAAAATGGCAAAAAGCGTCCCCCCTGATATCAGAGGGGATACCGCCGGAATCGGCGGAGGGGGGTTAAATACACCCCCTACTTCTTCCGCATCGCCGGATGGGTCGGCGTATAGGGCGCCTGCCTGCGCCAATCTTCGGCATAGGCGACAAAATCGCCATCCACCACGTCCGGCAGGGCCAGCACCAGATGCGCAAACAGATCACCGCGCGCCCCGGTCTTGGCATCATAGCCCCCGCGCCCTTTCAGACGCAGGATACCGCCGGAATTGGAGCCCTTGGCGATGGTCACATTGACCGGGCCGTCGGGCGTCGGGGCCTGCACCTTGCCGCCCAGCACTGCATCGGGGATCGACACATAGAGGTCCATATGCAGATCATTGCCTTCGACGCGGAACACGCCGTGCGGCTTCAGCGACAGTTCGACCAGCGCGTCGCCATGCGGCCCGCGTCCGTTGGGCGACGGCGCGCCCTGCCCTTTCAGGCGCAGGGTCTGACCGTCCTTGGCGCCCTTCGGAATGGTGACGTCGAGCGTGCGGCCATCGGTCAGTTGCACCCGGCGCGTATTGCCGGCGATCGTATCCATCAGGTCGATATCGAGCTTGATCCGCAGATCGCTGCCCTTCTGGGCCTGCGCGCCGAAACCGCCGCCCGGCCCAAAGCCCGCGCGACGCCCGGCCCCTGAGCCAAAAATATCGAAAATATCATCGAGATCGACGCCGTCGAACGATCCGCGCGCCCCGCCGCCATAGCCCTGCGACGACCCACCGCCAAACCCGCCACCGCCGAAACCGCCGCGATAGGTTTCCCGACCGTCGGCATCCATCTGACCCGCGTCATATTTCTTACGCTTTTCGGGGTCTTTCAGCAGGTCGAAGGCCGCCGATACGCGCTTGAAGCGATCCTCGGCCGCCTTGTTATTGGGGTTGCGGTCGGGGTGCAGTTCCTTGGCCAGCTTGCGAAACGCCTTCTGGATATCGTCGGCGCTGGCGTTGCGCGCCACACCGAGTTCTGAATAGGGATCACCTGCCACGAAATGGAACCTCAGCAATTACCGGCCACAATTACGAGAATGCCGTTGGCGAAGGATGCGTCACAAGTCAAGCTGATAAAGACATCTCCAGCGCCAAACCAACACGCGATGTGGGGTCTTTCTGCGCGATTTCAACCCGGCTGAGACCATCAAACCCGGCGGGATAGTCGGCAGCGATGGCGTCGGAGCCATATATATAAGCGCTCTGCGTCACCTCCACCTCACGGCGCAAATCCGTCCCCTGATAGAAACGCAGTCGATAGGCCTCAAAACCGTCTTCGAGCGGCGGTTCGTAATCGAGCGAATCCCCGCCATAGCGGGCACAGCGTATCCAGCGAAAGTGCAAACCCTCCGCCTCCCGCCTTATCCGCCCATGCACCGGCGCGCGGGGCCGGAGTCCAATACCGGTCCACACCGTCTCAATATCTATCGCGCCCTCCGCCTGCGCGCCGAAGCCCGACAGCCCCGCCCGCCACAGACGCGGCAGTCCGTGTTCGGCGTCCGAAACATCCGCCCGCACAACTTCGGGCAGGACGATGACCGAGACCCCTTCGTCTATCGGCTGGGCCTGCGTCCCCCATTGCCCGCGCAACAGGCCGCTCAAGCGCCACTGGCGCGGCGCGATCATCTGTGCCCGGAGGAACTGGATGATCTCCCATTCACCCCCCGCGCCCCTAACGCAGATAAAATTCTCACCGGACAGCACATCAGCCTCTGAGCGCGTCTGCAAGGTCGCGTTTTCGAGATAAATATAGAGACAGGCCGGTCTGTTCCACTTGGCAACCTGTCCGGCGGGCAGGCTCTGAAGCGTCATCCCCACCCCCGCCGCCTGATCGACACGGCCGCGCAGGGTCAGCGTGCTGGCAGAGGTCCCGGCATAGATATCGACGCCGCTGAACGGCACGGCGGTGGCCGCCAGCACCGGTCGCCCGTTGCGCTCATCGGCCCCGAACGGCGGCAGGTCGAGCAGCCAGAACCCGGTCAGCAGGGCCCGGCTGACGGTCGTACCGCCTGACGGTTCGTAAGGTATGACCACCGCCGGCTCTGACACGGGCGCGAGGGTAAGTGTCGGGCGTTCCGCGTCTTCGCTCACGGCAATGCGGTAGGGCCGCCCATCGAAGCGCACCCCATCCCCCGCTTCAAAGCGCAGCACCTCAAGAGGCCCGACATCCAGCGTTACGGCTTCGCGCACGCGCCGCGCCTCGGACAGGGTGCGGCGGGCAAACGCCCGCGCCTGCGCTGCCGACAGGGTGAGGCCGAGATCGAGCTGCACCGTCGGCCCGCCTTCGACCTCTGAGCGCGCATGGACGGCCAGCACCTGATAGTCGCGGTCCAGATCGTAACAACGCAGCGTCAGGGCCGACGGCGCTTCGATCAGTTCCCGCCGCGCCAAAACCGGCTCGCGCTCGTGATCGGCCAGCGCGTCCGAAGACACCACGACTTCAGCCGTCGGTGCGCCTATGACTTTCAGGCCCGCGCCGCGCTCACACAGGTCCAGCCCCAGGTACAACAAAAGCGGCTCCAGCGCCCGCGCCGCCGTCATCGGCTGTTCGATCACATAGCCGTCGATCACACCTTCGACCGCGCTGACGTCGAGAGTCACCCCCGCCTGATCGGCAAGAGCGCTCAGCAGAGCCTTCGCTTCGGCCGACCCGACGCGCCCGTTCAGCCAGTGCCCGGTGCGCCAGTTGCCGGCATCACCCCACACGGCATTCCGCTGCGGAAAATCCGGATAGGGCCGCGCGTCCCAGCACCACACCTCCATGCCCGACAGCATGGGGCCACCATAGACAGAACTCAGCGGATTATGGGCCGGATCGGCGTAGAACTGACTCAGCGCCGTCAGGTAGGACCGCTGCGCCCGGTCATCCCGCGCGCCGCTGGAATAGGGCGGAATGGCGCTTTCGGAGGATTTGGGATCGACAAACAGGTTGGGCGCGTTCGGCCCCTTATCTATCGCGCCGCAGCCATATTCGATGAAACGCACAGGCTTAGATTGCGGCACCCACGCCGTCGGCGTCGCCTGTCGCACGCCCGCCAGACGATCGTGATGGAGATGACTCCACCAGCCATGAATATCCTTCGGGCGGAACATCCAGTCTTCGCCAAAGGCTCCATCGGCGATAGGTGAACGGACCTGTCCGTCTCTGTCTGTTTGAGAGGCATAAAACCAGTCAAACCCCTCACCGCCACGCACACGCGAGCGCAGATAGTCGGGATCATAAGGCGTCTGCGCCAGCGCCGCATCGAGATGTGCGCCGTCGCGCCAATCCGTGAGCGGCGCGTACCAGTCGATGCCGACAAAGTCGATATTCGCATCGGCCCACAGCGGGTCGAGGTGAAACACAGCATGAGCGCCAACATGATGACCGAAATATTCGCTCCAGTCGGCGGCGTAGGACAGCCTGGTCTGCGGCCCGACAATGGCGCGAATGTCCGCCGCCAGCGCCTTGAACGCGGCCACCGCCGGATAGGTGACGGCATCCGAGCGCAGGGTGGTAATCCCGCGCAACTCAGAGCCCAAAAGCAAGGCATCGACGCCACCCGCCGCGACCGCCAGTTCGGCCAGATGGCGCACAAACCGCCGCAGCCCCCAGCCGTCCGCCGTGCCAAAAAAGCTGTCCACGTCCAACGCCGCCTGCGGTGTCAGATCCTGCGCCGAAATGATGCGCCCTCGCCAGGGAAAGCCTTCGCAATCCATCAGGATGAAGGGCACCAAAGTCACTTCGTAACCGCGCTGTTTCAGCAGACGAATTGCGGCGATCACTGACGCATCGGACGGCGTGCCCCCATAGACAGGGCGACCGTCCTGCGTGCTGATCAGGTGCGCCGCGTCGCGTCCGATGCCTGCCACGGACCACACTTCGGGTTCTGTGCGCTTGATCGCCTGTTCGACACCGGGGCGCAGGCGGCACACCCCCGCCTCCAGACTGTCGCCGAACCAGCTTATGATCAGATTGACGCGCTTTACTTTGGGCAGGTGCGCCTCAAGCTGATCGAGCGAGACGAGAAAATCCGGCCGCCCGTCGGCGGTGTTCAACGTCTCCCAACGCGCGCCGCTCAGGCCCTCACGCACGGCATTGTGCGTCGTCGCATAGACGAACTCCCCCGCGCCGGGGATCAGGCACACCCCGTCAATCAGCGTCTCAAGCCCCTCACCCGGCGGACGGCGAAACACCTCTACAGACAGGTTGGGCGGACGATTGCCAAAGGCGGCCAGCGGCAGATCTTCGAACACCAGATAGGCCAAGCCGCGATAGGCCGGGGCATCCCCTTCGATGGCGGTGATCAGGGGATCGGGCATCTGATCCGCGTCGCCGCGATAGAGACGATAAGACAAACCGGTCTGATCGAGCAACTGCCCATCGGCCCAGATACGCCCGATGCCGTCAATCGGGCCTTCGCACAGGCCCACGGCAAAGGACAGCGAATAGCTGAAACTTTCCGTCTGCGGCGCACTCTTGGACGCGCGCGTCCGTGTGCGGTTTTCTTTCAGCCGCGCGCTCCACAGCACCGTCCCGGCAACGCGCCCGCGTCCATAGACCTGCGCGATCGGCGCGCCCTGATCGGCGGCGGCCACGCGCACGCCCTGCAAACGCGGGCCGGCCTGCCGCACGGGCGACAGGCCATTGATCAGGGTGCGGTCAATCGCATTGCCGATCAGCCCGCCAATCGCCGCCCCCACCGGCCCACCCAGGGCCCCGCCCAATGTCGTCAGCGTCAGTTGCGCCATGATGTGTGTCTTCCGTTAGTCTGTGTCACTCAGGAAAGGATAGGCGTAGGCCGCGACCAGATGCCGCCGCCACCAGCGCCCCAGCCAGGTTTTGGTCACCGCGTGACCCCAATAGGCGTGGATCAGTTGCGCGCGCGGGTCTTCGATGGGCCCTGCGCTGAGGATGGCCGCGTGCTTGGCCACCGCTGTGTCCCGCATACGGAAGATCAGCACGTCCCCCGCCTGCGCGGCCGTGAGCGCGACGGGCCGCAGCCAGCGATCACAGGCGGTTTTCAGCCGCTCGTCCCCGCCGCATTCCGCCCAGTCGCCGGTGTACGGATCAAGCGTCCACGGCTCAGGTCCATAGAGGCCGCGCCACACGCCGCGGATCAGCCCCAGACAGTCGCAACCGACGCCATAAACGCTTTGACCATGCTGATAGGGCGTACCGAGCCATCGGCGCGCCTCGGCCACAATCTGCCACCTCACAGCCGCCCCGTCCCGCCGCGCGACCCACCATCCAGCGCATCGCCTGAGCGCGGATAGAGGGTGATAAAATCCTCACCGGGCAGGTCCGGAAAGCCGCGAAAATGGACGACATTGGCGAACACATCGCGGCACGTCGCATAGCGTTTGTCGCAGGTGCCCACCGGGTCGCTGAGGCCGCAACGCACGTCACCCAGTTGCGCGTCACAGAGCGGCGTGTAGCGCCGCCCGATACTCCGCTGAAGCCGCGCCGCCGGACCTTCGACATGGGCGACGAACGCCGCCTGATCCTGCCCGCGCATTTCTATGCGCGCCAGCGTGCCGGAACTCACGGGCACGAAGGTGTCGCTGTCGCGCCAGTCCACCGCATAGGTGTCGATCTGCGCGCCGTCATAAAGTCCGGCGCGGATATCCTCAGCCCGCAGATGAACGTCCGAAAGCACTCCAGAGACAGACCTGTCTCCATTGTCCAGACCCAGCTCGCTGCGCGCCGCTCCGGCGGTCCAGCCGCTGCTGGCCGCGCAGGTGACGCCCTGAAAGTGCAGGTCCTGATCGTGGTCGGTGAAGCCCTGCTTCACCCCATCGGCGCGGGTCAGTATCCACACCTGACACAGCGTCACCGCACCGCTGTCGAAGGCCGCCGAAAGAGCGGCAGGTATCTCACGCATGGCGGGTTCCCTTCCTTGCGAATACACCGGTCATACCCGGATCTCGATCAGCGGTATGGCCGCGACGCGACCGGCGTCGAACCCTTCCAGGGTCAGGTCAATGCGGTCACTGTCGAAGCGCACCGGCACATCAAAGTGAAAACCGGCGGTGACCGTTGCGCCTTCGGCTGGCGGCACCGCAAACCTCACCACACCGGTCGTGTGATCCACGTCGAAACCGCTCAGCCGTTCGACGCCATTGACCGCCACGCGCACGCTGTCCGCGACGGGTTTGCAGATGGGCCGAACCACCGCGCCATAGGTTTTACAGAGCTGAAAATCGCGCGTGTGGCCATCGCCTGTGCCGATCACCTGATCGGTCGGCGCGGCGGTAGGACCGCTGCGGCCGTCGCTGAAATCGTGGAAGCGAAAACCGTATAACGGCCCTTGGCGCGCTTCGAAGAAATCCAGTAGCGCCGACGCATCGGCCATACGCCGGATACCCGCGCCGATCAGGTAGCGCCGCCGCCCCAGCGCCCAGCTACTCACCCGCTGCTCATAACCCGACGCCAGAGTCGTCACACGCACGCGGCGTTCGATCGCGGCCCCGGAGCCGAAGGCCAGCCGCGCCGGAAAGGTCACTTCGTGAAACATGGCCTACCTCATCCCCAGACGAACCGCGCGTTGCAGCGCCGTGGCGATCTGTGTTTCGGATCGGACAAGACTGTCTTGTCCGCCACTGAGATTAAGCGTCAGATGCACCGTCGGCCCCGTGGCCGTGTCGATTTGCCCCGAGGTGGCCGGGCGGAACCATTCCGGCCCGCGCTCCCCGACCAGATAGGCGCCGCCGGCGGTCACCGGACCACCATCGGCGCGCGCCCCGGCAAAGCCAGACAGGCCCGAAAACACCTCCCCCAACACCGCGCTGAGCGAACCGCTGCTTGAGGTGCCGCCCGCCGCATTGAGGGCGCTGATCAGGGCCGAGGCCAGCTCATTGAGGCTGATCTCGCCGTCCTTCACCGCGCGGCTCAGGCTGCGCGCCAGCGACTCCCCGGCCTTGCCGAAGGCGGCTTCGATGCTGGCCGCCGTCTCCTCCGCCGGGCCTTTCAGAGCCTGCAAGGCGACGGCGGCCTCATTGGCCTGTTGCGTCAGACCACTCAGAGGGGTGTCAGTCATCGGGGAAGGCCTTCTTCATCGTTTCAAACACGTCGCGCGGCAAGGCTGGTGGCGACAGGATTGGGGCAGAGGGTGGGACCGTCAGCCATAGCCATTCACGCCAGCTTAAGCGCCAGAAATCGGCGGGCCTCAGGTGGCACTCGCGCACGGCAAAGCGCAGCATCGCCGCCCACTCAGTCATGGGTCATGGCCCGCACGGCGGCGACGATGGCGGCGACGGCTTCGCTGAGGCTGAAGGTTTCGGGCGGCGGCAAATCATCCAGCGCCAGCGCGCTCAGAACGACGCAGACATCCTGCGCCCCCATCTGCGTCAGGGCCTGCCCCAGGGCGGTGAAGCCACGCACGCCGAAATGCGCCTCAAGCTGCGCCAGCGCGCCCAAAGTCACGCACAGACGCACAGACTGTCCGCCCAGCGTCGCCGACACTTCGCCACGCGCGCTATTGGCGGGCTCACAGCGCATCAAAGGCCACCTCCCCCGCCGAAGCGAGCGTCAGAGCGAAGGTCGCCTCCGCATCGTGCTCACCGGCATATTCGAGCGCGGCGATCAGAAAGGCGCCGCTGAAAACGCCAAAACCGGGCACGACGATCTGCCAGAGGCGCGCCGTCTGGGCGAAGAAGGCGTCGCGCATCTGCGCATCGGAGGCGGCGTCCTTGAACACGCCGGAACCCGATACAGAAAGCGACCTGACCCCCGCTCCGGCCAGCAGTTCGCGCCAGCCATTGGGGCTGTCGGAATCGGTGACATCGACGGTGCGGGCATTGAGCGACACGGTGCGTGCCCGCAATCCCGCGACCGTGACGAAGCCCGTCCCGTCCGAAATTTTCAGCAGCATGTCGCGGCCTTTTTGCAGGGCCATGTGAGCGTTCCTTGTTTTGAAAAATCAGAGTCGGAAATGTCAGATCGGTTCTGTCACAGCCCTCAATCGCAGAAGCGCAAAGACGGTCCGATCCGCCCCGCGAAACACATCGAGATAGGTGACACGCAGGCTGACCAGATGGTGGCTGTCGAGCGGCACCTGCGCCTGATCGAGCGCCACGCGCAGTTCGCTGGCGATGGCGCGCGCCTCTTCGGTGCCGTCAAAATCGGAGACGACGCGCAACGTTACCGCCTGTTCGGTTGCGGCGACGCCGACACCGCCAAACGGTTGCGCTTCGACACGATCCACAAGCACATAGGGATAGACGGGCTCAGGCGGCACGGCGTCGTGGATACGCACCTGCGCCCCCAGCCAGGTTTGCAACGGCGCGTGGTCTTTGAGATGCGCGATGAGCCCTTTTTGCAGGTCGCGCAAAGGGTCGAGCGGGTGCGGATCGAGCGGCATCTTACCGCCTCCTTTCGAGGGTCATCAGGGTTTGGTCGTCGGCATCCAACGACACAGACAGGACGGTCCAGTCTTCGCCACGGATCGTCAGCACGCTTCCGCGCACGGCAGGGGCCGCCGACCGGCAGGTAAATTCCGCGTACTGACGAAAACGCAGGACGCCTTCACCCGCCGGCGCTTCGGCGGGCGGGCGCGGGGCGAAATCGCCCCAGGTAACGCCTTCGAAACGGCGCGTTTCGGTGACGCCGCCGAAGGGCGTTTCGCTGCGCAGAAGGGTGAACACCCGCGCCGGGGTTTTCAGTTGCGCCGTGGACAGCCGCGTCACAGCCGCACCTGACGATAGGGGGCGATCCACGGCTCCAGACCGTCGAGCGAGACGCTCCCCTCACCGCGCGTGTCATAGGCGCGCGCGATCAGATCGAGCACGGCCAGACGCAGGGGCGCGGGGGACCCGGCCTCCAGCGTCAG
>NZ_JAIWNX010000137.1 GCF_020217185.1 Asticcacaulis sp. | reverse complement strand
AGGAGCGCAGACCTTCCTGCACCAGACGGGCATGGACGCCCGCAGCGGCGAGGATCATCGGCACGCCCATGCGCTCCGGACCCGACTTCTGATCGGTCAGGACGATCATGGCGGCGCCATTTTTCACAGCAGCCACGGCCTCATCGCGCAAGCTGTCGAGCACGGCGCGCAGGCCCGCCCCCGGCGCCGCCCCTTCGGCGGGCAGCGGGAAGGAACAATCCAGCTCCGCCACCTGACCGACATTGCTGGTGGCCAAAAGGCGCTCATACATGCCCGTCGTCATGAACGGCGAGTCCATGACCAGCACATTGGCCTGCGTCGCGTCTTCGGCCAGGATGTTGCCGAGGTTCTTGAAGCGCGTCTTGAGCGACATGCCGGCTTCTTCGCGCAGCGGGTCGATCGGCGGGTTGGTGACCTGCGCGAAGTTCTGACGGAAATAGTGCGACAGGGGCCGCCACTTTTCCGACAGCACGGCCAGAGGCGTATCGTCGCCCATCGAGCCGATGGCTTCCTTACCGTCCTTCACCATGGCGTCCAGCACGGTGTCGAGGTCTTCGAGCGTGTGGCCGGCGGCGATCTGACGGCGGTCGAGCTCCTCACCGAAATAGGCGCGCGGCTCCGGCCCCGGCTCGATGATCGAATCGACATCGACCATGTTTTCCAGCCACTTGGTGTAGTCGTGCTTGGAGGCCAGCGCGTCGAGGATTTCGTCCTCGCTGAACAGCTTACCGGCTTCGAGGTCCACAGCGATCATGCGGCCCGGCGCGATGGTCATGCGGTGCGCCACGCGGTCTTCGGCCACGCCCGTCATGCCCGCTTCCGAGCCGACGATCAAAAGGCCATCCTGCGTCTGGGTGACACGCAAGGGACGCAGGCCGTTGCGGTCCTTACCGGCGATGACCCAGCGGCCATCGGTGGCACAAACAGCCGCCGGGCCGTCCCACGGCTCCATCACGGCGTTGCAGTAGGCGTAAAGCGCGCGGTGCGATTCCGGCATGGTCACGGCCTGCTTCGACCAGGCTTCGGGGATCAGCAGGGCCTTGGCCATCGGGGCCGAACGCCCGGCGCGCACCAGAAGCTCAAACACATTGTCGAGCGCCGCCGAGTCGGAACCGCGCGGCTGAATGACCGGCTTCACGTCGCGGTCATTGTCGCCAAAGGTCGCTGCCGCCATGCGGATTTCGTGCGACTTCATCCAGTTGACGTTGCCGCGCAGGGTGTTGATTTCCCCGTTGTGCGCCAACATGCGGAAGGGCTGCGCCAGACGCCATTCGGGGAAGGTGTTGGTCGAGAAGCGCTGGTGGAAGACCGCCACGGACGAGACGAAACGCGGGTCCTTCAGGTCGAGATAGAAGTCATCGACCAGCTCGGCCCGGAACATGCCCTTATAGATAAGCGTCTTCGACGAGAAGGAACACAGATAGCAGTCGAGATTGGCTTCTTCGACGCGCTTTTCGATGCGGCGGCGGCACAGGAACATGGCGCGTTCCAGCGCCTCTTCCTCAAGACCGTCGGGCGCGGCCAGCATAATCTGCTCGATTTCCGGGCGCGTGGAATTGGCGCGCGTGCCCAGTTGCGACACATCGACCGGGGCCTGACGCCAGCCATAGAGGTAGAAGCCCGAACGCAGGATTTCGGATTCGACGATGGTCCGCGCCGCTTCCTGGGCCCCCAGATCGTTGCGCGGCAGGAAGACCTGACCGACCAGCACGGGGCCGGGGCGCGGCTCATGACCGATATTGCGCACCTGCTCGCGGAAGAAGTCCTGCGGCACATTGATCATGATGCCCGCGCCGTCGCCCGACTTGCCGTCGGCATCGACCGCGCCACGGTGGAACAGGGCCTTCAGCGCCTTGACCGCCAGTTCGACCACGTCGCGGCGCGGCCGGCCATCAATGGAGCAGACGACGCCGACGCCGCAGGCATCGAATTCCGTGCGCGGATCATAGGCGTCGGCCTCGATCAGGGCGTTACGGTTGCGGTGATAGAGTTCGTAAGACGAGGAGCCGGAAGAGATCATTGAGCGGCCTCCAGAGAAGCGGAAACGTTTGACTGAATATAGTGGTGGATGTCGGCGGCGGCGTCCTGTCCTTCGCGGACGGCCCACACGACCAGCGACGCGCCGCGCACGATGTCGCCGGCGGCAAAGACGCCCGGCACAAAGGTCTGGAACTCACCGGCCTGCACCTTGATCGTGCCCCACTTGGTGACTTCGAGGCCCGGCTGGTTGAACAGGACCGGGATGTTTTCCGGCTCAAAGCCCAGGGCCTCGATGATGAGGTCGGCGGGCAGGTCGTTTTCGGCACCGGGGATGTCCTCGATGCCCTGACGGCCCTGCGCGTCCGGCGTCGTCAGGCGCATACGCTGGATGCGCAGGCCCGACACGTGCTCGGCATCGCCCAGCACGGCCTTGGGGGCCGACAGCCATTCAAACTTGACGCCCTCTTCCTCGGCATTGGCCACTTCGCGGTCCGAGCCCGGCATGTTGGCGCGGTCACGGCGATAGACGCAGGTCACGGCCTTCGCGCCCTGACGGGTGGCGGTGCGCACGCAGTCCATGGCCGTGTCGCCGCCGCCGATGACCACGACGGTCTTGCCTTCGGCGTTCAGCGTGCCGTTGTCATAGGCCTCAACCGCGTCGCCAAAGCCCTTGCGGTTGGAGGCGGTCAGGTAGTCGAGCGCCGCCACGACGCCTTTCGAGCCGCAGCCCGGCACGCTCAGACGGCGCACCTTATAGACGCCGGTGGCGATCAGAATGGCGTCGTGCTTCTGACGCAGTTCCTCGAACGACACGTCATTGCCGATATCGCAGTTGAGGACGAATTCGACGCCAGAGTCGGCCAGACGCTGGGTACGGCGCAGAACAACGTCCTTTTCCAGCTTGAACGACGGAATGCCATAGGTCAGAAGGCCGCCCGGACGGTCGTAACGGTCATAGATGGTGACCTTATAGCCCAGCGTGCGCAGGCGGTCGGCCGCCGCGATCCCTGCAGGGCCCGCGCCGATAATGCCGACGCTCTCCGAACGCTCCTGCGCCGGGACGATGGGCTCGATCCAGCCCTCTTCGAAGGCCATGTCGTTCACATAACGCTCGACCGCGCCGATGGTAACGTTTTCCCAGCCCGACTGCTCCAGCACGCACGAGCCTTCGCACAGACGGTCCTGCGGGCAGATGCGGCCGCAGATTTCCGGCAGGGTTGAGGTCGCCGAGGACAGGCGGAAGGCCTCCTCAAAGCGTCCTTCGGCGGTCATGCGCAGCCAGTCGGGGATGTTGTTCTGCAACGGGCAGCCCGACTGACAGAAGGGCACACCGCACTGGGCGCAGCGCGAGGCCTGCGCATTGGCCTGCTCCGGTTTGAAATCGGCGTAGATTTCATTGAAATTTGTGATGCGGGTCTTCGCTTCGGCCTTCGATGGCGTCTTCTTGTATTCAACGACGAAGCGGTTCGTCTCGTAGGTCATAGGCCCAACCTCACAACTCGGTGCAAAAACCTTCCGTTTTCGGAAGATGGAGTTTAGTTTGTTACAGCGCGCTAAAACGCCCTAAAGCGCAAAAGCCCGCTGAGTTAAAGCGGAAAATGATGTTTTCCGGCGTTTCCCGCCAAAATCGCGACCAAAAACCGAGGTCGTGGGATTTTTGCGGGGGTAGTTACAAATCGTACTATTTCACATGCCTTTTTTCCGGTTTTATCACCCCGTTTCCGGAGCGTAAACCGAAGGTCCAGACATAAGAACCCCCCAGTGTCTGCCGGGGCAATCCCGGCAAATCCTGAGGGGCGTTTCCGTTCCGGTTTTGTAAGTCCTTGCCGCTCGGTTCGGGCGGGGCAGTCCTTGACCGGTTCCGGTTCAGCCCCTTGTCCCTTTGGCGGGCTCCGGGCTATCCGTGCTGGGTCTCTCCGTGCTGTGTCGCGTCAAGACCCTCGATCTCCTGCTCCTCGTCCACACGCAGGCCTGTGGTGAATTTGCAGATCATCAGAATGAGGAAGGTGACCACCGCGCTCCAGCCGATCACGACCACGAGGCCCAGCACCTGTTTAAGTACGGTGGCGTCCTTGGCCAGCGCATTGATGCTTTGATTGGCGAAGACCGCCGTCAGCACCGCACCCACCAGACCGCCGACGCCGTGCACGCCAAAGGCGTCCAGCGTATCGTCGTATTTGAAGGCTTTTTTGAGGGCCGTCGCCCCGAAGAAGCAGGCGATGCCGCCGATAAAGCCGATGGCCAGCGCGCCCTTGGGATCGACAAAGCCCGCCGCCGGCGTAATGGCGACAAGGCCCGCCACAATACCCGAAATCATGCCGAGCAGCGTCGGTTGCTTGCGCTCAAACCACTCAACGATCGTCCAGCCGACGGCACCCGTCATGGCGGCAACAATCGTGTTGAGCACGGCCACGCTGGCGAGCGCATCCGCCGTCCAGGCCGACCCGCCGTTAAAGCCCAGCCAGCCGACCAGCAGCAGCGACGCGCCGATCATCGTAAAGGCCAGATTGTGCGGCGGCATATAGTCGCGCGGGAAGCCCCGGCGCGGCCCCAGAACCAGCGCGCAGACAAGGCCCGCGATACCGGAATTGACGTGCACCACTGCCCCGCCGGCGAAATCGAGCACGCCCATGTTGCCCAGGAAACCGCCGCCCCACACCCAGTGACACACCGGCGCATAGACCAGCAGCGTCCACAGGGCCGTAAACAGCAGGAAGGCCGAAAACTTCAGACGCTCGGCAAAGGCACCGGCGATCAGGGCCGGGGTAATGATGGCAAAGGTCATCTGATAGGCGACCCACAGGAACTCCGGCAGTTGCGGCGCCAGACCGAAGGCCGTCTGCATGGTCACGCCGTTGAGCAGCACCGCATCGAACGAGCCGATAAAGCGGTTCAGCCCTTCATTGCCATTGAGGCCGAACGACAGCGAATAACCGGCCACGATCCACAGCACCGAGACGACAACGGCCGCCGCCACCGACTGCGCCATGGTCGCCAGCACGTTCTTCTTGCGCACCATGCCGCCGTAGAACAGGGCCAGACCCGGCAGGGTCATCAACAGCACCAGCGCCGTGGAGACGATGATCCACGACGTGTGACCGCTATCAAGCGCCAGTACCGCCTGATGCTTGAGAAGCGCCGGTGCTGCCGTCGCTGCTGCTGCCACTGATCCCGTCGTCATACCGCCTGAACCCCGAACGCACTCTGAAAAGGTTTGGAAAACTCGCATCTGCACACAGCGCCCAGCCCACAGGCTTGACGTTGCGCGTCACAGTTTTTCCGACATTTTTGCTCTTTGCGCGAAATTTTACCGAAAAGCGAGCAAATTTTGCGTCATCTGGCAAAAAAATTCACAAACCGCGTTTCGAACTGTTGCAGAGCGGTAGAACAGCGTGTGTCAGGCCTCGCGAAACGGCTGGGCCGTCAACTTGGGCCAGCCCTACCCTACTTAAACGCCTTCAAAGCCGCCCTAACAGAGTTTGCACACGGGAAGTGTCAAAGCGGTTGGCTGACGAGGCATAACAAGGCGGGATGAGGCTCAGAGGAAAAATCTTGATCTCGTTCGAGAATGCCTAGTATTCGATCATAAAATGAAGAAATAGCCTGCTCATAAAATTCCATTCCCCACCGCGATATAAGCGACTCGACCTCATCTATTTCAGCAATTGCATCCAATAAATCGCTGTCATAGCCAGCCCGTCTCAACTTATCTAAGGTTCCTCTCGTTCCGAAGATATAATTGTAGTTCTTATCCCCTGATCCATGTCGCCTGATATAATCCAGGTAACCGAGAACGGCATAGCATATAAATCTTTGATTGCGCTCCAGTTGCACGTTCATGCTTCGGAAAACCTTGTCTTAACTTTATGAAAAATGTTCACCGGACTGCGTTCTCAAAGTAGGCTTTCGGCCCACGTTTAATCTCATCAGGATACACAATTTTTCACGTTTTCCGCCATGCCCATGAGCACTTGGCAAAAAGGCGTTCGAAGTGCTTATGCCTTAAACGCCTTTACCGCCGCGACGATCTGGCTTTGCGTTTCGGCGGTGAGATAGGGGCTGAACGGCAGGCTGATCACCGTCTTCGACTTGGCTTCCGACACGCTCAGATCGCCCGTGCCGGCGGTGAACATGCTATAGCCCGGCTGCTGATGCAGGGGGATGGGGTAGTATACTGCCGTCGGGATGCCTTTTTCACGAAGAAAACCTTGCAGGCCGTCGCGGTTTTCATGCTCGATCGTATATTGCGCCCAGGTCGAGACGTAGCCGTCCTTTACATAGGGCACGCTGGTCACATAGCCGTCCAGCGCCTCATTATAGCGCTTGGCCACGGCCTGACGCAGGTCGATCTCTTCGGCAAAGATGGCCAGCTTTTCGATCAGCACGGCCGCCTGAATCGTATCGAGGCGCGAATTCATGCCGATACGCACATTGAGATACTTGGCCTCGTGCACATAGTTCATGGTCGCCGCGTCGGTCGGGGTCGCGCCACCGTGCACCCGGAACGAGATCAGGCGCTCCAGAAGCGCGTCATCATTGAGCACCACCGCCCCACCGTCACCATAGCAACCCAGCGGCTTGGCCGGATAGAAGCTGGTCGAGGTGGCGTGCGCCCATTCCAGCGGCTGCTTGCCGTCAATCGTACAGCCAAAGCCCTGCGCCGAGTCGGCAATCAGGAACAGGCCGTGCGCCTGTGTGATTTTCGAGATCGCCGGATAGTCGGCGGCCTGCCCGAACAGATCGACGGCGATGACCGCGGCGGGCTTCAGACGCCCTTCGGCCTTGACAGCAGCGATGGCGGCCTCAAGCTTTACCGGGTCCATATTGTACGTCTTCGGGTCGATATCGACAAAGACTGGCTCAGCCCCCGTCATCGGCACCACTTCGGCGGTGGCCACAAAGGTGAAGGCCGGGACAAATACCGCATCGCCCTTACCCACACCCAGCCCCAGCAGGACCAGCTCAATGGCGTCCGTGCCGTTGGCGCACGACAGGGCGTGCTTCGATCCGGCGAAGGCCGCCAGATTGGCCTCAAACGTGCGGACCTCCGGCCCCATAATATAGGCGCCATGATTGAGCACCTTTTTGATCCCGTCTTCGATAGACGCGCCAATGCGTTCGCGCTGCGCACCCAGATCAATAAAGGGAATAGCCATGAGACACCTTCGGTAAGCCACATCAGTTGAGGCAGAGACTTATCACCCCTCACGCCCGGCGCACCTCAAAAGGCATTACCTATCGTTTCATCTGCGGCCTATCGTCGCGGCGCGGCACGCGGAATATTCGGATACCGTATACAGACCCACTTGTCGGACATTTACGCGGGCGATGCGCCGTGCTAAGGCGGCGGCAGACGTGATCCGCGCCCTTCGGATTTCGCTTGAGCCCGTCGCGGCTTTTGCGCATAAGAGCGGCGTGTGAGCGCTAACATGTTTTCACGGATACCCGTTCGGCATTGGTACGGACGCGGGTCCGGGTTTATTTCCGTCGCACGGGCAAACGCCTTATTCATTCAGGGAGAGCTACCTTGACCACCTTCGGCAATCTGATCAACGGCGAATGGGTCGTTACCGGCACCACCTTCAACAACATCAACCCGTCGGACACCAACGACATCATCGGCGTCTATTCGACCGCCGGTGAGCCGGAAGTGAAGGCCGCCATCGCCGCCGCGCGCGCCGCCTTTGAAACCTGGCAATATTCGACGCCGCAGCAGCGTTTCGACATTCTCGACGCCGCCGGTACGGAAATCCTGGCCCGCAAGGCCGAGCTGGGCGCGCTGTTGTCGCGCGAAGAAGGCAAGACCCTGCCGGAAGGCATCGGCGAAGTGACCCGCGCCGGTCACATCTTCAAATATTTCGCCGGTGAAGCCCTGCGCGCCCACGGCGAAGTGCTCGATTCCGTGCGTCCGGGCATCAAGGTCGAAATCACCCGTGAGCCGGTCGGCGTCATCGGCCTGATCTGCCCGTGGAACTTCCCCATCGCTATCCCGGCGTGGAAGATGGCACCGGCCATCGCTTTCGGGAATACGGTGGTGTGCAAGCCGGCTGAGCTGACGCCGGGCTGCGCCTGGGCGCTGGCCGACATCCTGACGCGCGCCGGCCTGCCCAAGGGCGTGCTGAACGTCGTCTTCGCCCGCGGTTCGGTCGCCGGTCCGCTGCTGATCGACGGCTGCGACGCCATCACCTTCACCGGCTCGGTCCCGACCGGCACACGCGTGCGCGACGCCGCCGTGGCCAAGGGCAAGCGCATCCAGTGCGAAATGGGCGGCAAGAACCCGGTCATCGTGCTCGACGACGCCGATCTGAACATTGCCGTCAACTCGGTGCTGAACTCGTCCTTCTTCTCGTCCGGTCACCGCTGCACGGCCTCGTCGCGCATCATCGTGACCGAAGGCATCGCCGATAAGTTCGTGGCCGCTCTGGCCGACGCGGCCAAGGCCATCAAGGTCGGCGACAGCCGCGCCGATGGCGTGCAGATGGGCCCGATCGCCTCTCAGGAACAGCTCAAGATCGCGCAGGACGCCGTGGCCAAGGCCAAGTCCGAAGGCGGTGTGGTCGTCGCCGGTGGCGAAGACCTGACCTTCGGCACGCCGGGCTACTATTACGCCCCGACCCTGATCGACAAGACGACCCCGGACATGGCCATCAACAAGGAAGAGGTCTTCGGACCGGTCGCCTCGGTCATCCGCGTCAAGGACCTCGACGAAGCCATCAAGGTCGCCAACGACACCGAAATGGGCCTGTCGGCCGGTATCTGCACCTCGTCGCTGAAGGCCGCTGAAACCTTCAAGCGTAAGGCTCAGGCCGGTATGGTCATGGTCAACCTGCCGACCGCCGGCGTCGATTACCACGTGCCGTTCGGTGGCCGCAAAGCCTCCTCCTACGGCCCGCGCGAACAAGGCGCCTACGCCAAGGAATTCTACACCATCGTGAAGACGGCCTATACCTTCGCGGGTTAAGTTCGCTGGACAAAAGGACGTGGGGGCCGCCGCCCCCACACCCCGAAACATTAAAAGCGCCCCCGGCAACGAGGGCGCTTTTTTGTGATGCTTATGCGGTTAGCGCCTCCCCTGATTTCAGGGGAGGCGCTTTAGGCTCACCGGCTGGCCAGAGCCGTGCCGCGCACCAGCGCCACCAGCTCCGGGCTGGCCTGACGATACTGGATCGACTCGATCTGATCATTGACGCCGCGCGCGTGGCCTTCGACCCACACCACCTTGCCATCGGCCAGAGCGGCCTTAACCTTGAACTGCGTATCGAAATGCGTGCTGCCGCCTTCGCAGCGATCGAGGTCCACCACCGCCTTGCGCACCGGACCGGACACGCTTTCGGCATCGGCCTTCACCGAGTCGGCAATCGCCTTACCCACCATGCGCTCCTGCTGCGCGTCGCATTCGGCAAAGGCCGGCACGGCGAGGGTCAGAAAGGCCGCAGCGGCGGCGGCACCATAGACAGATTTCATCATGACGAATTCACTCCATTTTTTCTTGTTCTTGGGCGAATGCCTTGTTCAAGGGCGCAACCGTAACCCGTGGGACTGCCCGTAAAGAATGCGCCAATTCAGGGGTTTGGCAACAAAAAATATTCCGGACCCTGAACAAAATCACGGATTTTTTACCGCCGATATTTAATCAGTTTACGGATTAAATGAGCTAATAATATTGTGAAATAAAAGAATTTTGCTCTTCAAGGGCAAAAAAGAAGCCCGACCTAAGGGCCGGGCTCACACGCAAAAATGTTTCAGAAATCAGCCTATAGAGGCCGGATCGTCGCGTTCCAGCGGGTCAGGCAGGGCCTGACCGTCCGGCACAAAGTCCATCGCCACCGAATTGAGGCAGTAACGCAGCCCGGTCGGGCGCGGGCCGTCTTCGAACACATGCCCCAGATGCGAATCGCAGCGGCCGCAGCGGATTTCCGTGCGCACCATGCCGTGCGAGACGTCGCGCAGATAGCGGATATGCCCCTCACCCACGCCCTGATAGAAGCTGGGCCAGCCCGATCCCGAATGGAACTTGGCG
>NZ_JAIWNX010000136.1 GCF_020217185.1 Asticcacaulis sp. | reverse complement strand
CGCGAGGAAAACAGCGGCAGGGCGCACAGGGCACAGGTGTACAGCCCCTCTTCTTCATACTCATCGAACTTACCGCAGAAGGGCGGCTCGGTGCCGTGATCGAGCAGGATGCGCCGCGCTTCGGGATCGAGCTTTTCAGCCAGCAGACGCAGCTTTTCAGGCGTAGGCGGGGTCAGGTCGAACCCCAGTTCGGAACGGGCCATGCGGATGTCCTTTGAAGCGCATTCCGAAAAGTGTGAAGCGGTTTTCGGAGTCAAATGCGCGAGGCTTAAACAGTGTAGCCTCAATATAGGCACATCCGCGCGCCCTTCACAGGGGCTTAAACTGTGTATCCGTGACTCAGAAGCCGCGCCCGGCAATCGTCGCGCACCGCGGCCCAGTCGGCGCGCAACAGCCCCAGCCCGATCACATCGTGCGGCCCGTCGGATTTGACCACGTGGCGGCGGAAATGCGCCTCTGTCTGAAAGCCAAAGGATTGGTGCAACTTCCACACGGCGCCATTGCTTTCCAGCACCTCACACCACAGCTTTTCGAGGTTGAGGACGTTGAAAGCGTGCTCGATCATCTGAAATTCGACCCACGCGCCCAAACCCTTCCCGCGCGCCGTGGTTTCGGCCAGATAAAAGGCCCAGGCCGCCTTTTGCGACACCCGGTCGATATCGACGAAATTGGCCAGCCCGACCGGCTGCCCGTCCCATTCGATGATGAAATAGCGCCGCGTCTCATTGCCGCTTAAGGCCTCAAACCACGCCTCATGCCGCTCACAGGGGATCAGGGTGTCGGTGTACATGTACCGGCGCACCTCTTCGCGGTTGCGCCAGTCAAACAGACGCTCGCGGTCTTCGGAAGCCAGCGGCCGCAGGGTGGCCAGAGAAGGTGACGCCAACATGAGCACTACATCTTTCACAGACGGAACCCCATGAGGATAACACTGTGCGGTTAATATCGCGTTCGCAGCGCTTTAGCCGCCCTAAACCCAGTCTGCACAAAGCATCGCTTTCCTTCGCGGCGGGTGAGGACTAAAAGCCCACCTAAAGGGCACCAGACCCTCACATGTTGAACCGCCGCGGACCCTCCTTATGCTCGCACTGCCGCTCTCCTGGCCGCTCGAAGGCCGGCGCGTCGTCCTGATCGGGACGGGCGATTGGCTTGCGCGCAAGCTGACCCTGCTGCGGCGCACCCCGGCGAGTTTAAGCGTCTATACGCCGGACGATGAGACGGCCTATGAGGGCGTGGCGCCCGAACGCCGCTGGCCGACGGTCGAAGACCTCAGCGACGCCACCTTTGTCATTGTGGCGTTCGAGGATCGCGCGCTGGCCGAACAGGGGGCGGCGCTGGTACGCGCGGCGCATAAGCCGCTCAATGTCGTCGATAATCCTGATCTGGGTGACTTCCACGTCCCGGCCATTATCGACCGCGGTCCGCTGTCGATCGGCGTGGCCACCGGCGGTACCGCTCCGGTTCTGGCCCGCGAAACCCGCCGCCGCATCGAGGCGGCGGTGCCGCCGTCCGAAGCGCAACTAGCCGAGTTTGCCCTTCGCCTCAGCCCGCACCTGCGCGCGCTGTTGCCCAACGTCGATGAGCGCCGCCGCTTCTGGGAAGACGTGCTGGAGTCCGACGCGGCGCGTCTGGCGCGCGAAGGCCGCATTGATCAGGCCGTAGACATCGCGCTCGCTGCCGCGCGTAACCCGCAACCGCGTCAAGGCGTCGTGCATCTGGTCGGGGCCGGTCCCGGCGATCCGGAGCTTCTGACGCTGAAGGCGCTGCGCCTCCTCAGTGAGGCCGATGTCATCGTCTATGACCGGCTGGTCGGTGACGGCATTATGGACATGGCGCGCCGCGACGCCGAACGCTTCTATGTCGGTAAGGCACGCTCCAACCATTCGGTGCCGCAGGATCAGATCCACAGCCTGCTGGTCGAACAGGCGCGGCTGGGCAAGCGCGTCGTGCGCCTCAAAGGCGGCGATCCGTTCGTCTTCGGACGCGGCGGCGAAGAGGTCGAAGCGCTGAAAGCGGCGGGCATCGAAGTGCATATCACGCCGGGCATTACGGCGGCGCTGGGCTGTGCGGCTTCGACCGCCGTGCCCCTGACCCACCGCGACCATGCGCAAAGCGTCAGCTTTATCACCGGACACGCTAAGGATGGGGATTTCGAGCACAATCCGCTGGCGCTCGACTGGGACCGACTGGCGGCGCACAACCATACGCTGGTCGTCTATATGGGCATCCATACGGCCCAGACCATTTCCGAAAAGCTGACCCAGCACGGGCGCGCCCCCGATACGCCGGTTCTGGTGGTCGAAAACGGTACGCGGCCCGACGAAGTTCGCAGACTGACCTGTCTGTCTGATTTGCCGGAAACCCTGCGCGCCGATCCGCCCAAGGGCCCGGCCCTGCTCATTATCGGCGAAGTCGCCGCTCTTTATCAGCCGACGGCCGCGCACCCTGCCGTCGCCGAACCTGCGAGGATTGCATGAAACTCCTGACCGCCAATCGCCTGACCGATGGTCTGGTGCTGTGGTACGCCGGAGGCCCGGACCTGTCGGGCTGGAACGAAGACGCGGCGCTGGCCACCCGCCTTGAGGACGAGGCGGCGGCCGCGCTGCTGGAAGACTGGAAGGCGCGCGAAACCGAAGTGGTCGCGCCCTACCTTGTGCCGCTCCTCGATGAGAATACCCTGGTCAAGCGCGAATATGTGCGTGAGCACGTGCGTGCCAACGGCCCTACCGCGGGTCAGACCGCCTTCGACACCGCCCGTCAGCACCAGCGCGGAGAGGTTTTCTAACATGTATCAGTATGACCAGTTTGACCACGCCATGGTCGCCGCCCGCAACGCCGAATTCAAGGATCAGGTCGAGCGCCGCCTGAAGGGCGAGCTGAGCGAGGATCAGTTCAAGCCGCTGCGCCTGATGAACGGCCTCTACCTGCAACTGCACGCCTATATGCTGCGTATCGCCGTGCCCTATGGCGTGCTGTCGTCGCGTCAGATGCGCACCTTCGCCCACATTGCGCGCACCTATGACCGCGATTTCGGGCACTTCACCACGCGCCAGAACATCCAGTTCAACTGGATCAAACTGGCCGACACGCCGCAGATCCTCGAAGACCTGGCGGCGGTCGAAATGCACGCTATCCAGACATCGGGCAACTGCATCCGCAACACCACCACCGATCAGTTTGCCGGGGCGGCCAGGGATGAGATCGACGATCCGCGCCCGTGGGCCGAGCTGATCCGTCAGTGGTCCACCTTCCACCCGGAATTCACCTTCCTGCCGCGCAAGTTCAAGATCGCCATTACCGGCGCCACCCGCGACCGCGCCGCCATCCGTGTGCACGACATCGGGCTGCAACTGACCGACAAGGGCTTTGATGTCTATGTCGGCGGCGGCATGGGTCGTACCCCGCATCTGGGGCACCTGATCAAGTCGGGCCTGCCCGGCGAAAAGCTGCTCAGCTATCTCGAAGCCGCGCTGCGCGTCTATAACCGGTATGGCCGCCGCGACAATATCTACAAGGCGCGGATCAAGATCCTCGTCTCGGCGCTGGGGCCGCAGGAATATGCGCGTCAGGTCGAGGAAGAATGGGCGACGCTCGATCAGGCGCAGATCGACGCGCCGCACGCCGAAATCGCGCGCATCAAGAGCTTCTTCCCGCAGCCGGCCTATGCCGACAAGGCGTTTGACGCCGCCGCTCTGGACCGCGCCAAGGCCGCCGATGCCGGTTTTGCCCGCTGGGTGCGCAACAATACGCTGGCCCACCGCCGCGACGACCACGTGTCGGTGACGATTTCGCTGAAACCGACGGGCCTGCCGCCGGGTGATGCCTCTTCGGCGCAGATGGACGTCATGGCCGACGCCGCCGATCGCTTCGGTTACGGCGAATTGCGCGTCAGCCATGAGCAAAACATCATCCTGCCGCACGTCGCCAAAGCCGACCTGTATGACCTCTATCGTCTGCTTGATCAGAACGGTCTGTCTTCTGCCAATGTCGGCAAGATCACCGACATGATCGCCTGCCCTGGACTCGATTACTGCTCGCTGGCCAATGCCCGTTCGATCCCGCTGGCGCAGGATATTTCGCAGCGCTTTGCCGATGCCGAGCTGACCGATAAGATTGGCGATCTTCAGATCAAGATTTCCGGCTGCATTAATGCCTGCGGTCACCACCATGTCGGCCATATCGGCATTCTGGGCGTCGATAAGCAGGGCGAGGAATTCTATCAGATCCTGCTGGGCGGCCGCGCCGATGAGCAGGCCGCGCTGGGGGTCATTACGGGCAAGGGCCTGAGCGCCGAAGCCGTGCCCGCCGCGCTGGAGCGCCTGATCAAACTCTATCTCGACCTGCGCACGGATGAGACCGAGCGCTTTATCGACACCGTGGGCCGCCTTGGCCGCGACGCCTTTGCCGGAGCCCTGCATGAGCCAGCTTAATTCTTCCCACGCGCCGCAACTGGTCAGCGATCAGGGCGAGGTGCGCGCCAATGGCTGGACCCTGCTGGCCGACGACGAAGCCATCGGCGTCGATCAGGCGGTGTTGAGCTTTGCGCGCGCCGTCAATGAACTGGATGGGCTCAATGGCCGCTACGGCGTGCGCATTGCGCCCGGCGACGATGTGCGCCTGCTGACGCCCTTCATGTCCAAGATCGCCCTGATCGAAGTGGCCTTTCCCGGCTATCGCGACGGGCGCGGCTATTCGACCGCGCGCATCCTGCGTCAGGACTTAGGTTTTGACGGCGAAATCCGCGCCGTCGGTGACGTGCTGCGCGATCAACTGTTCTGGATGATGCGTTGCGGCTTCGACAGCTTCCTGCTGAAGGACGCCGACCCGGCGGGTGCGATAAAGTACGCCCGCTCTCTGTACATAAATGCCTATCAGTCCGCCGCCGACGGTCTGAAACCCGTATGGGCCCTGCGTCATCCCGCGTAAGGTCCGGAGTCCGTTATGACTGTGCTGATCAACAATCTGGTGGCCGATACGCCTGACCACGAGCGCGCGCGGCAACTGTCGACGAAGTACGAAGGCTGGAACGCCGAGTCGATCCTGCGCGACACCATCGGGCAGGAGTTTGCCGGCAAGATCGCCCTCACCTCCTCCTTCGGGGCCGATGCGGTGGCGCTTTTGCATCTGGTGGCGAAGATCGACCGCACCACGCCGGTCATCTTCCTCGACACCGACCGCCATTTCTTTCAGACCCTGCAATACCGCGATGAGTTGGTCGAGGCCCTAGGGCTGACCAACCTCACCAATCTGCGCCCGGCGCTGGAAGACATCCGCGCGCTCGATCCCAAAAACACCCTGTTCCAGAGCGACCCGGACGCCTGCTGCGACTTCCGCAAGACGAAGCCGCTGGCGGCGGTGACGAAAGACTATGCAGCGTGGATTTCCGGCCGCAAACGCCATCAGGCGGCGACACGCGCCAACCTGTCGGTCGTCGAATTTGACGGGCGCAATTTCAAGATCAATCCGCTGGCCAACTGGACGGCGCAGGACGTGGCCGACTATATCCGCGCCCACAACCTGCCCGAACACCCGCTGGTGGCGCAGGGCTATCCGTCGATTGGCTGCTTCACCTGCACCAAGCCGGTCGAAGAAGGTCAGGACGCGCGCTCCGGCCGCTGGGCCGGTCAGGACAAGACCGAATGCGGCATCCACCTCAATGTCTATGACGACGGCGAAGGTATCTGACGTCTCTTTGCACGGGCCATTTCTCTCCTCCCTGTGCGAAGCAGGGGGAGGTGGATTTTACCGAAGATACGTCGTCTCGCATACCCTTGGCACAGAGAACAGAGACGAACCTAGAGCGAAATGACTTTAGGTGGAAACGCCATTTCGCTCTAAATTTTTGTTTTGTCGCGATGTTTTTGCAAAAAACCGCTCACACTTTTTCGCACATCGCTCTAATGCGAGGCCCCGTCCCATTGACGAATAGTCAGGCTGGCGACATCCACATCGGGCACGCAACGCAGATTGATCGCCGTCATCTCCTTGCCGTCCGGACCGATACCTTCGCTGAAAGGCGCCACGCCGCAGACATCGCAGAAATAGTGCTTCAAACGATGCTGATTGAACGTATAGACAGACAGGTCTTCACGAGCACCATTTAACCTGAAATCGGCACGCGGCACAAAGGCCAGCAGACTGCCTCTGCGGCGACATAGCGAGCAGTTACAGTCGATAGCAGTTGTGAGTTCGCCTTCGGCCTCAAAGACGATCTTGCCGCAATGGCAGCTTCCGGGATGCGTCGTCATGGTGCGTCTCCTGTTTTGCCTATGTAACCAGAGCGCGCAGCGGAAAGCCAGCGCGCGCAGCGGAAAAGACATCAAAACGCCCCTGCCTTCACCACCTTGAGACGCGTCTTACGGCGCAACGAAGAAGGTCTTCGAGCAGTATTCGCAGGTGATGTGCACCTGACCGTCCGGCTCCAGCATGTCGGATTGCTCGTCCGCCGAGAAGGAGCGCACCAGTTCCTCGACGCGGGTTTGCGAACAACGGCACAGCTTGGCGATCGGCTTGGGCGGTGACAGGCGCACGCCGTCCTCATGGAACAGACGATAGAGCAGACGATCGGCTTCCAGTTCGAAATCGGTCAGTTCCTCTTCGCCCAGAGTCGCAAACAGGGCGCGCACGTGCTCAAACGCTTCGCGCGTATCGCCGCGGCTGTCGTCGCCGGCCAGGGCCTGAATCATCGCCCCGGCGGCGCGCCAGCGTTCGCCGTTCGGCGTCGTTTCACGCGACACGGCCAGCTTGATCTGCGTCGGAATCTGCTCGGACTGCGCAAAATAATGCTCGGCGCACAAAGACAGGGAATCGCCCTCAATCGGCGTCACCCCCTGATAGCGGTCGCCCATGCCGTCGGGCTCCAGCGTCATGATAAAGGTGCCCTGACCCAGCAATTGCTGCGCCCCCAGAGACTGAAACTTGCCGGCATTTTCGGCCTCAAGCGCCTTCAGTTCCTCCGGATCGAAGCGGCAGAAACCACGCAAGGAACCGCGCGTGTCATAGTCGGCCACGACATAGCGCACCACGCCCTGCCCTTGCGCCTGCATGATCAGCCGCCCCTCGAACTTCAGCGCCGAACCGACCATGACGGCCAGCACGCAGGCTTCACCCAAAAGCGTCGCAATGGCGTCCGGATAGGCGTGGGCGTCAAGAATCGCGTTCAGCGTTTCGTCAAGGCGCACCAGACGCCCATGCACGGGAAGCGTGTCCAGCACAAAACGGGCGGCATAGTCCTGCGACGGCAAAGGATAGGAGGTCATCGGAAATCACACAAAAAGGGACATAAGCGGCGGAGATAGTTTCAACCTTGACCGGTTTCAAGGCATTACTGCGGCAATACTGACACCTTAGCCGATCCGCCCGGTCAAAAAAAGCCGAAGACGCCGGAAATACTGACAAAGGCGGTTGTCTTGCGGGGGCTTTTGGCCTAATCCCGCGCATAAATTTTGGTGGCTTCAGCGACCCGTCTCTACCCTTACACTATCGCGCATCTGATCCGAAAACCGGTGCCCACTTTTGGGGATGCGCTCCAACGGACATGATCATGCACATGGCTCCCGCAAGCGTAAACCTCGCGACACTCGTTCTCGATTTCGACTCGACCTTCACGAAGGTCGAAGCCCTCGATGTGCTGGCCGAGCAATTGTTTTCGAGCGATCCGGCGCGCCTGACGGACCTCAAATCGATCAAGGACCTGACGGACCTCGCCATGTCGGGGGAGATCGGTTTCGGTGAGGCCCTGCAACGCCGTATCAGTATCCTGAAGCCGTCACGCGCCGATATTGAGGCGCTGGCCGAGGCCCTGAAAGCCCAGGTGTCGGCCTCTATCGCGCGCAATCGCAAGGTGTTTGAGGAAAACCCCGGCAAGATCCGCATCATCTCCGGCGGCTTCCACGAATTTATCGACCCCGTCGTGGCCGACTATGGCATCAAACCGGAGCACGTGCTGGCCAACCGTCTGGTCTTCGGCGACGATGGCGTGGCCACGGGCGTCGATCAGGACAATCCGCTGTCGAAGGACGGCGGCAAGATCGTGGCGCTCAGAAGCTGGGCCGACCTGTCCGGAGCCATTGTGATGGTCGGCGACGGCTGGACCGACTACGAGGTCTATCAGGGCGGCGCGGCCGATCGTTTCTACGCCTTCACCGAAAACGTCAGCCGCGAAAAGGTCGTGGCCGCCACCACGGCCAGCGAGGCGACGCAGGTCGTCGCGTCGTTCGACGAAGTGCTGCATAACGAAGGCTATGAAGGCCGCTATTCCTTCCCGCGCTCGCGCATGAAGATGCTCCTGCTGGAAAACGTCCACCCGGTCGCCATCCAGCACTTCCGCGACGAAGGCTATGACGTTTCGACGCTGAAAGGCGCGCTGGACGAAGACGCCCTGATCGAGGCCATCCAGGGCGTACACGTTCTGGGCATCCGCTCCAAAACCAATGTGACGCGCAAGGTGCTAGACGCCGCTGACAAGCTGATGGCCATTGGGGCCTTCTGCATCGGCACCAACCAGATCGACCTGAAGGCGGCCTCTGAAAAGGGCGTGGCCGTGTTCAACGCACCCTATTCCAACACCCGCTCGGTGGTGGAAATGGTGATGGGCCTGACGGTCATCCTGACACGGAACATCTATGACAAGTCGATCCAGATGCACACCGGCAAGTGGGACAAGTCGGCCACCGGCGCGCACGAGGTGCGCAACAAGACGCTGGGTATCATCGGCTACGGCGCCATCGGCTCGCAGCTTTCGGTGCTGGCCGAAGCCTTCGGGATGCGCGTCATCTATTACGATGTCGCCGAAAAGCTGACCATGGGCAATGCCAAACGCTACCGCACCATGGACGCCGTTCTGGCCGAAGCCGATGTTTTGTCGCTGCACGTCGATGGGCGCGCCGAAAACAAGAACATCTTCGGCAAGGCGCAGTTTGCCAAGATGAAGGACGGCGCGCTGTTCATCAATTTGTCGCGCGGCCACATCGTCGATATCGAGGCCCTGGCCGAAGCCGTCCGTACCAAGAAGATCTACGGCGCGGCGGTCGATGTCTTCCCCGAAGAACCGCGCACCAATGACGATCCGTTTGAAAGCCCGCTGATGGGCCTGCCCAATGTCATCCTGACGCCGCACATCGGCGGCTCGACCGAGGAGGCGCAGGAAGCCATCGGTGAGTTCGCGTCGGAGCGCCTTTTGAACTTCATCAGCCGCGGCGACACCACCTTCTCGGTCAATATGCCGAACGTGCAACTGTCTGAGGTTGAAGGGCGTCACCGCTTCCTGCACATCCACCAGAACGTGCCGGGCGTCATGGCGGCGATCAACAACATCATCGCCAAGTACAATCTCAACATTCTGGCCCAGCACCTCAAGACCAATGAGCAACTGGGCTATGTGATCGTCGATGTGGACCGCGGCTATTCGCGTGAGGCGCTGGATGAGCTTAAGGCCGTCACCGGTACGCTGAAGTTCCGCTCACTGGTGTAGCAGACTGGGCTTTAGGAGACAGGTGGATGGCGACTTCCGAGGCGTTTCCCACTGTCTTTAAAGCCCTGCGCGCACTGATGATCGAGGCCGCGCCCGGCATGGTTGTCACCGCCGATACCGACTGCTGCCTGACGCTGAAAACGACGTGGGCCGAAGCGCGCACCGGTGAGCCGGCGTGGTTCGGCTGGCTGGCGCTCAAAAAATCCTACGTCGCCTATCACGTCCTGCCGCTCTATAGCCTGCCGAAACTGAATGCGCTTGTCCCCGCGTCTCTTGAAAAGAAACGGCAGGGCAAGACGTGCTTTGCTTTCAAGACCATTGATCCGGCGCTGTTCGAAGACCTCCGCGCCCTGACCCAGGCAGCGGCGGCTCAGGAAGCGGCGTTGAAAGCCGCCATAGGCTGATACCAAGGGTCATTGGAAATGACTCTTGGTATTCCATTCGAGACTGTCTCATGTCACTGACACATATGAGACAGTCTCGTGTCTTCAACGGCCGGATGCGGTCAGCATCTTCGGCCGTTGGTAT
>NZ_JAIWNX010000132.1 GCF_020217185.1 Asticcacaulis sp. | reverse complement strand
CGCCGGATTGACCGATGGCCTGAGCGTCGCGACGGGGCTAGGCGACTATCTGGGAACCATTCTCGAAGGCCTGAGCGACGCGCAGATTCAGGAAATTCTACGCGCCGAACATGGCGGCCTGACCGAATCCTATGCCGAACTCTATGCGCGAACGCAAAACCCGCGCTGGCTCACCCTGTCGCAGCGCCTGCGTCACCGCGCCATTGTCGATCCGCTGGCCGCCGGGCGCGACGAACTGGCCGGCAAGCACGCCAATACGCAGATCCCCAAGATCGTCGGCTCCGCCCGCCTTTACGAGCTGACGCAAAACGCCGAAGACGCCCGCATCGCGCGCTTTTTCTGGCAGACCGTCACGCGCGACCATTCCTACGTCATCGGCGGCAATTCCGACCACGAACATTTCGGCGCGCCCCGGCAACTGGCCAACCGCCTCGATCAGCAGACCTGCGAGGCGTGCAACAGCTACAATATGCTGCGCCTGACGCGCCATCTCTATGGCTGGAGCGGGGAAGCGGCCCTGTTTGACTTCTATGAGCGGGCCCACCTCAACCACATCATGAGCCAGCAAGACCCGCAAACGGGCATGTTCACCTATTTCACCGGACTGGCTTCGGGGCTTGGGCGCGTGCATTCGGACCCGACCAACGACTTCTGGTGCTGCGTCGGGTCGGGCATGGAAAGCCATTCCAAGCATGGTGAAAGCATATACTGGAAGCGCGGCGATGGCGTGGCGGTGAACCTCTATTACGCCTCGACGCTCAACGCGCCCCAAGCGCAACTCGATATGGACACTGCCTTCCCCCTGTCCGATCAGGTGGTGATTACGGTGCGCAAGGCCCCCAAAGCGCTCGCCCTGCGCGTGCCGGGCTGGTGCGCGGCCCCCGTGCTCAGGGTGAACGGCAAGGCGGCGGGTGTGCGTCAGGGCGGTTATCTGCGGCTCACGGGGCTGAAAAGCGGCGACCGTATTGAACTGCGTCTGCCCATGCCTTTGCGCGTCGAAGCCATGCCGGACGATGCCAAACTGATCGCCTTCCTCAGCGGGCCGCTGGTGCTGGCCGGTGATCTTGGCCCGTCGGATCAGCCGTGGGAAGGCGTCGATCCGGCGCTGGTGTCCGATGAGACCGCACCCCAACTGGTCGCCGCCGGGGGCCTGCATCAGTATCGACTGGGGACGCAGGGCAAGCCGGGCGACCTCAGCCTGAAGCCTTTTTTCCTGCAACACCGCAACCGCACCGCCGTCTATTTCCGCCGTTTCGGCAGCGCGGAATGGGTTGGTGAAGAGGCCGTGTGGCGTCAGGCGGCGAAGGACCGCGCCGATATGGCCGCGCGTACCGTCGATTTCATTCGGCTGGGTGAGCAGCAGCCGGAAACCGACCACGCCTTCGACGGCACGCCCAATACGGCGACCATCACCCATATCGCTGAACGCGGACGGTTGATTCAAAAAGGCTATCTGGCCTTTGATCTGAAAACCGCCGAAGGGCCGCTGGTGCTACAGGTCGCCTATGCCGGGCGCGACCGCAACAAATCCTTCCGTCTTCTGGTCGAAGGTCAGGTGCTGGCGACCGAGACTCTGGCCGGCGAGGCGACGGTGGCGCGCAATATCATCACCTACCCCCTGCCCCCGGCGTTGACGGCGGGCAAGAGCAAGGTGCGGGTGCGCTTCGAGGCTGACCGCGATCAGTGGTCTTATGTCTATGAGGCGCGGATTTTGCGCGCCGCGAAGGTGTAAGGCTCAGGGAAGACCGACCTCAACCTCAAACACCCCCGGCTGTTCAGGCAAGGGCAGCACATCGCCCACAACGGGCTGACCATTGAGGGTCAGGCCCGGAGTGCCGCCCCGGCGATAGGTGACGTGGTAGGTCGAGCCCCTAAACAACCGCGTCGCCCTGGCCTCCGTCCAGTGTGCGGGCAGACAGGGCTGCACGCTTAAGCCCTCGCGTGTGCCTTTCAGGCCGAACAGGCCCTCGATCAGGCTGCGATAGACCCAAGCCACGGTGCCAGTGTTGAACAACTGCGAAGACCGCCCCGCCGTGCGCGGATGGGCATGGAAATCACCGCGGTAATAGTTGGGGATGAAGACCGGAAACTGACCGCGCTGCACATAGTCGGCCTCATCGACACCGGCGAGCATTTTACGCATCAGTTCAAAGGCTTTTTCACCCTTCTTCACCTGCGTCAGGCTATAGATATAAAACGCCGCCGCGTGGTTATAGACCGAGCCGTTTTCCGCCACGCCGGGTGATTTTTGCGTCAGACGCCCGACATCTTCGCGCATTTTTGTATAGGGTGGGCCCAGCATTTCGACGCCATAGGGCGTCTCCAGTTCCGCCGCCACGGCCTGCACCATGCGCTCGGCCTGCGCTTCCGAGGCCGCGCCCGACAGAAGGGCAAAGCTCTGCGGATTGAGGTACAGCCGCCCCTCCGGATCGCGCTTGATGCCAAAGGCCACATCGTCGTCGGTAATCCCCCGCCCGAACCAGTCGCCGTCCCACAGATGCGTATTCATGGCGGCGTTCATCGCCTCGGCCTCGGCCGCCCAGGGCTGCGTCTCACCCGACAGACGCACCCACAGGCGCAGGGCATAGGCCACGGCGAGGGTCAGCCAGCCGGAGACCCCCTTGCCCTTCCAGCCGACCATATTCATCGGGTCGTTCCAGTCGCCCTGATCAATATAGCTCAGCCGGCGATGGTCACGGGTCTTGAGCAGCCAGCGCAGCGCCGCCTCCAGCCGCGCCCGCACGCTTTGACCATCGACCTCGGCGTCCAGCAGCGCATAGTCGTCGGTCTCATCGAGATAGGCTTCGAGCAGGATAAACAGCCACACACAATGGTCCGTATGCGGCACCTGATTGATGTAGCTGAACTGCGCCCCGTCATAGAGCTTGATGCCATCAGGCATCGAACCGTCGGCGTTTTGCTTCGAGAGGGCATAGAGCAGCGCCTCTCTGGCGCTTTGCGGGCGCACAAACACCATGCCCAGCGCATCCTGAAGATAGTTGCGCGTCTGCGGATCGGTGGTCAGGCGGTTGGTGTCGCCGTGATAATAGACCTGCCGCGCCAGCCAGCGGTTCATAAAGGCGTCGAAATGCGAATCCGGCGTTTCGATGGCCAACACGCCGCGTCCCTGTTCGACATAGGCGCGCGCCTCACCACAGACCCGCTCAAAGGCCTCAGCCCCCAGATAGGCGGCTTTCAGGCGCGCCACCTCGGCCTCATCAAAGGCCGGACCGAAGACGAAATGCCAGACCTGAGTTTCATTGGCCTCCAGCGTCTGATCGAATTGCAGCACTGCCGCGGGCGTTTCATAGAGCGCCTCGCCGCCCTGGAGCCCTGCGCGCAGCATGTCCGGATCGCTCAGCCCACCCTCGCCTTCAAAGTCTTCGCGCCGCGTCTCAAAGGCGTCCGGGAGACGATCACACGTAAGGAAGGTCTTGTCTTTAAGGTGCTGGTTTTTAAAGTAATCGTCTATCTTCTGATAGGCGGTTACCGAGCTGGCGATAACCGCGCTCAGGTCGGCATCAAAGCGCGCGCCCTGATTCATCCAGCTCATATAGCCGACCGGGAAATAGGGCACGATGCGCAGGGCGCGCTCTATATCCACCCGGTTGCGGATTTCCAGCCGCCACAGTTCGACCGCCTCATCAACAGGCAGCACCAGACTCCAGCGGATATCGAGATCGTCCTGTTCAACCGACCATTCCAGCCGTTCCGGGTGCTGCGTAAAGGCAAACGTCTTTGGGGCGCGACGCACCGGCTCATGCGGCACGGAGAAATGCCGCTGACTGACCAGATCGCGCACATAGACGAACCTCCCCGGATGATGGGCGTAGTGCGCCGTTTCCGGCAGCATGAAGGTCTTGCCCTCCACGACCGGCGCGTGGCTGTATTTGGCCGGTTCCGGCTGCATGTGCTGAGCCGTGACGAAGCCGCGACAGGTCGCGTGCAGCATCATCTTGCGGTTCCACAGAAAACCGGAGGCACGCGGCATGGCCGTGGCCGAGGTCAGGGTACAGGAATCGGGGGTCAGGGTGATCATGCGCATACCGCTTCAAAACACGACAACGTTGTCGGGTCAAGCCGGGCGGAAGGCTAAACCGGCAGGGCTATGGCGTTTTTGACCTCTTCCAGCACCGCATAGGTGCGGGTTTCACGCACACCGGGCAGCGACACCAGCGCGTCGCCCAGAAACTGCCGATAGGCCGCCATGTCCTTCACCCGCGCCTTGATCAGATAGTCGAAACCACCCGCCACCATATGACATTCCAGTATTTCCGGCTGGCGCGTCACGGCGTGGCGAAAGGCGTCGAACACGTCCTCGGTTGTGCGATCGAGCAGCACCTCAACGAAGATCAGCAGGGCCCGATCGAGCTTGACCGGATCGAGAATGGCCATAGTGCCCAGAATATAGCCATTGGCCTTCAGCCTCTTGACGCGCTCAAAGCAAGCCGCCGGTGAGACGTGCACCGCCTCGGCCAGCGCCTGATTGGTCATGCGCCCGTCCGCTTGCAGCAGGCGCAGAATCTTGCGGTCGATCTCATCCAGCATGGCGTTTTCCCGATCCGGTTACGTGCAGAAGATTTGCATAGAATTGGCAATATTGAATAAATATCCTTCGGCCAATAGCCGTAAAATTCCAAGGACATTTTCCATAAACCGGGCATACTCTAAAAAGTTTCATATTCGACCATCCCGGAGCCTCCATGACGCCTGCCGACGCCCGCGCCCGCATGATCGCCCTTTATCGCGCCCCTGAGCCGGAGGTGCTGGCGGCCCTGCTGCCTGACGCCACGCTCGATACCGCCACACGTCAGCGCGTGATGGCGCAGGCGCGTCTGATCCTTCAGGACCTCAAGGCGGCGCAATCGACCGGCTGGGTCAATCGCTTCCTTCAGGAATACCGGCTGAACACGACCGAAGGCGTGGCGCTGTTGTCGCTGGCAGAGGCCTATCTGCGCGTCCCCGATCCGGAAACGGCCAACCTGTTGATCCGCGACAAGATCGGCGATGCCGACTGGCGGGCGCATAAGGCGAAATCCGGTTCGGCTCTGGTCAATACGGCGACCTTCGGCCTGATCCTCACCCGCGCCCTGGTCGAAGACCCGCAGCAGGCCGGGACGCTGAAAAAGCTGATCACCCGTATGGGCGAACCCGTCATCCGGCAGGGGGTGGCCGTCGCCATGAAGATGATGGGCGAGGTCTTCGTCATGGGCCGCACCATCGACGAAGCGCTCGATGTCGCCGCCAAGCCTGAAAACAAGGGCTTCACCGCCTCTTTTGATATGCTGGGCGAGTCGGCGCGCACCTTTGCCGATGCCGAAAAATACTTCGCCGCCTATGAGCAGGCGCTGGACACGGTCGGGCGTTCGCCCAAGGGAACCGGCCATTCCATTTCGATCAAGCTGTCGGCCCTGCACCCGCGTTATGAGGTTGCCAATCAAGAAACTTGCGTTCCACAACTGATCGAGATGATCCGCCATCTGGCCGCCAAGGCTGCGGGCTACGATATGGACCTGACCATCGACGCCGAAGAGACCGAGCGTCTGATGATCTCGCTCGACATCATCGAGGGCGTGCTGCGTGATCCGGCCTTGTCCGGCTGGGACGGCCTCGGCATGGCGGCGCAGGCCTATGGCAAGCGCGCCCGCCCGCTGATCGGCTGGGCACAGGCCATCGGTCAGGAGACCGGCCACCGCCTTAAGGTGCGTCTGGTCAAGGGGGCCTACTGGGATTCCGAAATCAAGCGCGCGCAGGTCGAAGGCCTCAGCGACTATCCGCTATTTACGCGCAAACCGGCGACCGATGTCTCCTACCTCGCCTGTGCGAAGGATATGCTGGACGCCTCGCACATCTGGCCAGCCTTTGCGGGCCACAATGCCCTGACCGTGGCGACGATCATGGACTGGGCGGGCGAACGTCGCGACTTTGAGTTCCAGCGCCTGCACGGCATGGGCGAAGGTCTCCATGAGCGTCTGGTGCGCGAATTGGGCTATAACTGCCGCACCTATGCGCCGGTTGGTGGCCATAAGGAGCTGCTGGCCTATCTGGTGCGCCGCCTGCTGGAAAACGGTGCCAATTCGTCGTTCGTGCATCAACTGGCCGACCCAACTGTCAATGAGGAAACGCTTTTGTCCGATCCTGCCGCCCACATCGCCGCCGTCAAAGGCCGCCCGCACCCGGCCATCCCCCTGCCCACCGGCCTCTTCCCCGGCCGCAGCAACTCGCAGGGTCTGGACCTCAGCGATCAGGCCACGCTCGACGCCACGCTGAACGCCATTGCCACCATCGGCGCGAAATCTCACGCCGCCACGGCGCTGGTGTCGGGTCAGGCGGTCAGCGGCACGGTCAAGACGGTTGTGCGCCCCGCCGACCCGTCGCAGCCCATCGGTACCGTGATCGAAGCCTCCGCCGACGATGTGGCGCGCGCCCTGAAAGCCGCCGATGCCGCCGCCGATCGCTGGGCCGCGACACCGGTCGCAGACCGGGCCGCCTGTCTGGATCGCCTAGCCGACCTGATGGAGACGCACCGCCTCGAACTGATGGGGCTGTGCGTGCACGAGGCGGGCAAGACAATCGGCGACGCCGTGGCCGAAATCCGCGAAGCTATCGATTTTTGCCGCTACTACGCCGTCAATGCCCGCGAACAGTTCCGCCCCGTGACGCTGCCGGGGCCGACGGGCGAGCTGAACGAGCTGCGCCTTACGGGCCGCGGCACTTTTGCTTGCATTTCACCATGGAATTTCCCGCTGGCCATTTTCATCGGGCAAGTGACCGCCGCTCTGGTCGCCGGAAACCCTGTGGTGGCCAAGCCCGCGCCGCAGACACCGCTGATCGCCTACCGCGCCGTACAACTGGCGCATGAGGCCGGTATCCCGGTCGATGTGCTGCACTTCCTGCCCGGCGGCCCCGACGTCGGTGCGGCCCTGACGGCTTCATCCGCCGTCCACGGCGTCGCCTTCACGGGTTCGACCGCTACGGCGCGCGCCATTGCCCGCAGCCTGCTCAGCGACGACAGCCGCCCCCTTGTGCCGCTGATTGCTGAAACCGGCGGCCTCAACGCCATGATCGTCGATTCCACCGCCTTGCCGGAACAGGTGGTGGGCGATGTGGTCGTCTCGGCCTTCCGCTCCGCCGGTCAGCGTTGCTCGGCCCTGCGCCTGCTGATCGTTCAGGAAGACGTGGCCGACACGATTATTCATATGCTCAAAGGCGCGATGGATGCGCTGGTGCTGGGCGACCCGGCGGCTATCCGCACCGATGTCGGCCCGGTCATCGACGCCGCCGCGCACGATAAGTTACTTGCGTATCGCCAGTCAATGCAAACGCAATGGATTCATACGCTTGAGGCCCCCAAAACCGGCCTCTTCGTTCCGCCGACCCTGATCCGCCTCAACGCCATCGAAGACCTGTCGCAGGAATGGTTCGGCCCCATCCTGCACGTCGTCACATGGAAGGCCGGTGAACTGGACAGCGTCGTCGCCCGCGTCAATGCGCGTGGCTATGGCCTGACCATGGGGCTGCATTCGCGCGTCGCCGAAACCGCCGAGCGGGTCAAGTCTCTGGCCAGGGTCGGCAACCTCTATGTCAACCGCTCGATGATCGGCGCCGTGGTCGGATCGCAGCCCTTTGGCGGCGAAGGCCTGTCCGGCACCGGCCCCAAGGCGGGCGGGCCGCACTATCTGTTGCGTTTTGCCAGTGAACGTACCGTCTCTGTCGATACGACTTCGGCGGGCGGCAATGCCACCTTGTTGTCTCTGGCCGAAACAGACATCTGATTTTTAGCTACGGATCACCTCTGATGGAGGCGACAAGCAAAAAGAATATCCGTGTACGGCCCGCCTTGGCGGGCCGTATCCGTGTCTATCCGTGGTTATAAATCCCTTTATATCCCACCACTGTCATCCTGATTGTCCATTTACGGCGTCGCGGGCAGCCTCATCTTATCGGATGAGGTTGTCCTTGAGCATTCGTCGGCTCATTGGAGCCGCCTCATAGCTCATACTTTTGCAACGCCTCATGTTGTCCCGAAAAGCGGAGCCCCTTTTCGGCATGAGGCTCTAAGAGGCCTGCTATGATGATCGACCTGAAGGTTCTGGAACACGCGCTTGACCGGCTTCTCTACGTCTATGCCACCGACGATGAGGCCGAAGGGGCCGTGGTACGGGCGCTGGCCATATTAATCAGCGATCCCCTGCCCGACCTGACGGGCGAAGACATCACACGCATCCACGCCTACATCTATCATGCGCTTCAAGGCTTCTATGCACCGACCATAGACTACCCGGCCATCCGGCGCGAGTTCGTCACCGCCGTGTTAGCGGCGCGCAAAGGCAACTCGGTCCTGCGGCGAATGATTGCGTGAGGTAAATCTGTCTTTCAGCCAAGCGTGCCCACGCCTAGAGCGCATTCCGATAAGAACGAAATCCGCTCTAATGGCAGGCGTTTCGCTGACGCCTACACAAGCAGGGTGACTACACCGACAATCCCTTATCGATGAAAAATGTCTCAAATGTTATAATATCGATGTTCCGTTACTCAAGAAACACGAAAAGAACACTATCTAATTAATTTATTTCACGATCGAATATAACAAGCATATTTTGAAATATACTATGCTAAAATTACAATAGACAGAGACGCATATATGGTATTTACACGACAGTTTATTGACGTTTAGAGGGCAATCCTTTTCATTTGATACGTTCTCGCCGCTTCCTCCCCTTCTGCGGCGACATTTGGAGCGTATAGATGAAAAAAGTCATACCCGGACGCTATGGACTCAGCACAGCCCTTTGCACCGCTCTGGCTCTGACCGTACTGGCCGTGCCGCAGGTTCAGGCGCAAACCGCCAAGGACAAGGAAAAGGCGGATAAGGCCGAAGCCAAAGCCACAGAGGACACCGCGGTTCAGGAGGTTGTGGTCACTGGTTCACGCCTGCGTCGCACCGAATTTAACGCGACTTCGCCGGTGCAGATCATTTCGACCGAAAAGGCTGAGTTGGAAGGCGTGGTGGACACAACGCGCATCCTGCAAAGCTCCACCATTGCCGCCAGCGCCTCGCAGATCGACAATAGCTATACCGGCTATAACGTAACGGGTGGTCCGGGCGTCAACACCCTGTCGCTGCGGGGGCTCGGGGCCAACCGCACCCTGATCCTTATCAACGGTCACCGTGTCGGCCCGGCGGGCACGCGTGGTCAGGTCGGACCGGTTGATCTCAACACCATCCCCTCTTCCATCGTTGACCGCTACGAAATCCTGAAAGACGGCGCCTCGGCCATCTACGGCTCAGACGCCATCGCCGGCGTCGTCAACGTCGTGACCAAGAAGAAGTCGATTGGCGGCAGCTTCCGCGCCTTTGCCTCGGTGCCTGAGCACGGCGGCGGTGAAACCTATACTGCCAGCCTGAGCCAGTCGATCAACGAAGGCAAGTTCCACGGGCTGTTCAACCTCGACTATTACAAGCAGGAAGCGCTGCGCCAGGGTGACCGCGACTATCTGGCCTGCCCACAACAACGCATCACCTATGCCGACGGCACCCGCGCTGACGTGGTCGATCCGGCGACGGGTGACTACAAATGCTACGGTCTGACGGCCAGCGTCCTCTATACGGGTAACTATTACGTCTTTGACTCGACCCAGGCGAACGGACTCAAGCGCGTCATCTATACCGGCGCAACGGCCGATGAATCGCGCAACTCACGCGCCACCGCGCCCTATATGCAGGACCGTTACCTGTCGAAGACCGTCATTTCGCCGGTGACCCGCCGGTCGGTGAACTTCACGGGGGGGTATACGTTCGACAATGGCACCGAAGTCTATGGCGACTTCATGTACAACCGCCGCACCTCGCGTCAGGAGAGCTGGCGCCAGTTCTATCCGACCGTCAGCGCGTCGAACCCCAACAATATTCTGAAGGCCACCAGCTATCCGATCATCCTGATCCCTTATAATGTCGATCAGGACGTGCGCTATACGCGCGGTCTGCTTGGCATTAAGG
>NZ_JAIWNX010000131.1 GCF_020217185.1 Asticcacaulis sp. | reverse complement strand
GGGATGTGCCGGAGATAGGCTTCCTGAAGGGCTGGACCTATGACGTTGCGGCTCAGATATCGCTGAACAATTCCACCTACGGCTACGATTTCATCTACAATGACCGCGTCAATGCCACGGTGGGGGCCAGCGTCTGCAACACCGCGCTGCTGACCACGGCAACCAGCTGTCCTGCCGGCGGGGTCAAGTATTATCGTCAGTCAACCGTCGAAACCGGCATCTTCTCCCCTGAAGAAACCGCTTTCCTGTTCGGTTATGAAAAGGGCAGCACCATCTATCGTCAGTCCTATGTCGAAGCCAGCATGTCGGGGGACCTGTTCACCCTGCCGGCTGGTCCGGTGGCCGCCAGCATCGGCGTGATGCTGCGCAAGGAGTACATCAACGACACGCCCGGAACGCAGGCCCAGAAGGCCAACTACTGGGGTCTGACCACGGCGGGGCAGACGGTCGGTAAGGACAATATCAACGAAGTCTACGTCGAATTCGGCGTGCCTGTCCTGAAGAACCTGCCGTTCGCCAAAACGCTGGATATCGCGGTTTCGAGCCGCTACAGCGACTACGACTCCTATGGCGAAAGCTCGACCTACAAGGCCAGCCTGAACTGGGCGGTTACGGACACCTTCCGCATCCGCGGCTCAGAGGGCACCTCGTTCCGCGCGCCGTCACTGTATGAGCAATATCTCGGCAATCAGGTCGGTTATTCGACGCAGTTGTCGGTTGACCCGTGCATTAATTACGGCACTTCGGCGACCATTTCGGAAACGGTGAAGACCAACTGCGCGGCTCTGGGGCTCAGCGGTACCTATGCCGGTCTGGGGTCCTCGGCTACGGTGTATACCGGCGGCGGCAAGGCGGCGGGCCTTCAGCCCGAAACCTCCGATAACCGCACGGTCGGCATGGTGTGGACGCCGAAGTTTACCAATGCCAGCGTGGCGATCGACTTCTTCGAAACCAAGATCAAAAACCAGATCACGACCTACGGCTCGTACAACATTGTCTATGAGTGCATGAACTCTGTCGGTATGTCGTCGCCCTACTGCTCTTTGTTCACACGCGACCTCACCAGCGGCTCCTCTACCTACGGCAGCGTTCGCACGATCCAGAACGCCTATGTCAACGTCGCCGAACAGTTCATGCGCGGGTTCGATCTGACCTTTGCCTATAACCGCCGCTTCAGCTTCGGCAATGTGTCCGTGTCCAGCCAGCATTCCTTTGTGCGTAAGTGGACCTATCAACTGAAGAACGCCTCCACACCAACCAACTATCTCGGTTATGTGGGTTATCCGGAATATGTTGGCAACCTGACGGCCTCGTTGCGCCGTGGCACCTATACCTTCACCTATAGCGGGACCTTCGTGGGCGAAACGTCAGACTTCGACTATTACAAGACGAATTGCTACACCGGCACGCTGTTCGGCGTCGCCAATCAATCCTATTGCTATGACATGAATACCGAGTTCTATGCCAACCACACCGTCTCGCTACGCAAGTCGTTCGACCAATGGAGTGTGATTGCCTCGGTGCGAAACGTCCTGGACGAAACGCCGCCGGAAATCTCCAACTACGGCGCGGCGCGTCTCGGCAATGCGGCCCTGACCAGCCAGTACGACCTTCTGGGACGCACCTTTACCCTGTCCATCGAGCGCAAATGGTAAACAAGGCCTAAAAAAAGACCCCGCTGGACTTAGCTCCAGCGGGGTCTTTTTCAAAAACAACCTACCCCCACAGGCCGTGGCGTTTGGCAAAGGCCTCGAACAGCGGCATATAGGGCTGATCCTGACCATTGACGCGCAGGCCGTGGCCGCCGTTTTCGAAAATATGCAGCTCCGTCGGTGTCTTCTGCGCACGCAGGGCCTGATAAAGGATCAGGCTGTTTTCCGCCGGGACCGTCCGGTCGTCCCCTGCGTGGGCGAGGAAGGTCGGCGGCATATCGGTCGGCAGATTAAACTCCAGCGACACCTTGCGCTTCTGCTCATCGGTGCCCCCGTTCGGGAACATCGCCTTGACCGAGCCGCCGTGCGCATAAGGCGCCATCATGGTCATCACCGGATAGAACATGCCGGTCACCAACGGCTTGGTCGGCTGCGTGTCGGCGGCATCGACCGGCGCATAGGTCTCACGCCGGAAACTTTCCGACAGCCATCCGGCCAGATGCCCGCCCGCCGAAAAGCCGATGACGCCGATACGGTTGGGGTCAATGCCAAACTCTTTGGCGCGGTGGCGGATCAGGCGGATGGCGCGCTGAGCGTCCTGCAACGGCGCTTCCGGCCCCGCGCCCCAGCCGTCGGCCGGCAGACGATAGGTCATGACAAACACCGTCGTGCCGCGATCGGCAAAGTCCTTGTCCGTGCCGCCGCCCGCACGACTCACCGCCACACGCACATAGCCACCGCCGGGGATCATCAGGATCGCCGAGCCGTTCGGATTTTTCGCCCGGCGCACCATGAGGATTGGCTCAGTGACATGCGTCGCGGCTGTGTCGTTCGGGTTCCCCTCTTTGGGGTTGCGCAGAATCCACTCTTCCTTGACCGTCACGCCCTTCGAGCCCGGCACCTTGCCCCTGGGCCACAGAGGAAAGCTCTCCAGCGGCGGCAGAAGCGGCACCTTCATCCCTTCGGCCACCAGCGGTGCCCCGGAATCCTGCGCGAAGGCCACCACGGGCATCAGGGCGGAGGCGGCGGCGCTGGCCAGTATCTGACGGCGATCCAAAGAGATGGGCATGGCGAGGCTCCCTGCGCGATGTTGATTATTTCTGCGCAGTTTAGAGCCTAAACGCGATTTGACAAGCCGACAGAGACAACAAAGACCGTTGTCACCGGGCTATTTGTATGGCAATTATAGTTCACCAGCAAATCGGCGTTTTAAATGAGACGAGCCGGACAGGCCTCGTCCACGGGAGGTCCATATGTTTCTTCTGCCCCTGGCCATGGCCGCTCAGGTCGTCACCACCTCTCCGGACAAGGCGCTTCAGATCGCGATTTCCGAAGATGGCCGGACCTTTTCGGTCACCCGGCGCTCTGAACCGCTGATCATCGATTCGCCGCTGGGCCTCGATCTGGCCGAAGGGGCGGACCTGTCGGCGCTCAAATTGCAAAAGGTCGAGCGCGGCACGGTGGACCGTACCTTGCCGCTGGTCGCCACCAAGGCCGCCACGGCGCGCGACCATTACAGCTTTGCGCGCCTGAAGTTCGAAACAACCGACGCCGCCCGCACGCCGCTGGAAATCGAAGTGCGTGCCTATGATGACGGGGTCGCCTTCCGCTACCTATTGCGCGACACACCGGTCAAGCTGCGCGCCGAAAAGACGCAGTTCCGCTTCAGCGCCGACGTGTCCTGCTTCGTCAGCGAATACACCTCCTCGCACGAAAACACCTGGACGAAACTCAAGGTGTCTCAACTGGATGCGGCCAAAACTTACGACATCCCGGCCCTGTGCACCTCGGCCAAAGGCCATACGGCACTGGCCCTCGCCCAGTCGGGCATTGCCGGTTACACCAGCTCCGGTCTGGTCCCTGACGGGCAGGGGTTCCGGGTCAGACTGTCGCCGCGCCCGGACGACGCCTCCCTCGCCTATGTCGGTCAGGGCGTGACGACGGCGTGGCGCGTCGTGATGACCGCCGACCGCGCAGGTGACCTGATCGCCTCTCCGTTGCTCGGCAATCTGGCGCCGCAGGCACAAGGCGATTTCAGTTGGGTAAAGCCGGGCATGGCGGCCTGGGACTGGTGGTCAGGCCCCACCTCGGCCGACAAGCCGACCATGGAACGCTTCCGACGCTTTATCGACTTTGCGGCTGAAAACAAATTCCCCTACTTCCTGATCGACGCGGGCTGGGCGCTCAATGCCACCGGCTGCTGCGAAGCCGACCCGAAAACCGACATCACGCGCGCCGACCCGGCCATCGACATGCCGGCTCTGGTCAAATACGCCAAAGAGCGTGGCGTCGGTCTGCTGCTGTGGGTGCACTGGAAGCACATCGAACCGCGCATGGACGAGGTGCTGCGCACCTATAGCGATTGGGGTATCAAGGGTATCAAGGTCGACTTCATGGAACGCGACGATCAGGAGATGGTCGCCTTCTATGAGCGTCTGGCCAAGGCGACCGCCGCACACCGTCTGCTGCTCGACATGCACGGAGCCTTCCCGCCGGGCGGCCTGTCGCGCACCTACCCCAACTATATCACTCAGGAAGGCGTACTGGGGGCCGAGTATGACAAGTTTCAATCGAAGCGCGTGACGGCGGCGCACAATGTGCATCTGGCCTATACGCGGATGCTGCTGGGGCCGATGGACTATACGCCCGGCGGTTTCAGAAATGGCGTGCCCGAAGGCTATAAGCCGACCGAGGTCATGCCCTCGACCCAGACCCGTCGCGGTCAGGCTCTGGCCATGTACGTGGTGTATGATAGCCCGCTGCAAATGGTCTCGGACGACCCGTCGGCCTATGTCAATGCACCGGGGTTTGAATTTATCCGCGAGGTGCCGACCGCCTGGGACGAAACGCGCTTTATCGGCGGCGAACCGGATCAGTATATCGCTCTGGCCCGCCGCAAGGGGAAGACCTGGTATATCGGCCTGATGAACGACAATCAGGCCCGCACGGTCAAACTCCCGTTGAGCTTCCTGCCCAAAGGCAGCTTTACCGCCCGCCTGTGGACCGACGGCGCTCAGCCGACCGATATCGTCACCTCAACGCAAAAGGTGTCGAACACCAGCGTGCTCACCCTCGACACCAAACCCTCCGGTGGGAGTGTGGTGGTGGTTGAGATGGAAAAGTGAAACTGTAAGCTGTCCGATTAGCGTGTGCGGTTATGACACACGACCGATTTGCGCCCAAAGGCGCTCATTTATGGGATGCTGCCCCGTCCCACCCCAGCGGACTTTGGCCTATACAAAATCTATATGCGGACTGTTTGCATCTATACACCCGCTATATGCACTGAGGCGTAAACCGCATCCGTTGATCTTATCGATAACGGAGGGCGTCATGGCCATCGTCTATCTTATTGCCGGGATGGGGTTTTTTGCCCTGTGTCTGGCCTTTGTCCGCTTTGCTGACCGCTTGCGTGAGGGCGGTCAATGACCGCGCTCTACATCGCTTCCGCCATTATCGTCGTGGCGCTGGCGGGCTATCTGATCGTTGCGCTGATCAAGCCCGAACTTTTTCCTTAAATCCGGAAGACTAACATGTTCCTCGGTATCACCTCCGCAGGCTGGCTTCAGCTTGTGCTGTTTATGGCTGCGCTGACGGCGCTGGCCGTGCCGCTCGGCGGCTATGTGGCGCGCGTCCTGTCGGGTCAGCGCAACCTGCTCAGTCCGGTCATTAAACCGGTTGAAGGCCTCATCTACACTATGGGCGATGTCCGCCCCGATCAGGACATGACGTGGACGGATTACGCCACGGCGGTCATCCTGTTTTCGTTCGGCGGGTTTATTTTGCTGTTCGGGCTGTTGCTGACGCAGGGCTTTCTGCCGCTAAATCCGCAGCACCTGCCCAATCTCACGCCGGATCTGGCGTTCAATACAGCGGTCAGCTTTGTGACCAACACCAACTGGCAGTCCTATGCCGGCGAAGCGACCCTAAGCTATTTCAGCCAGATGGTCGGCCTGACCGTGCAGAACTTCGTGTCGGCGGCCGTCGGCATCGCTGTCCTGGCGGCGCTCATCCGGGGTCTGACAGGTCAGACGACGGACAAGCTCGGTAACTTCTGGGTCGATCTGGTCCGCATCCATCTCTACATCCTTCTGCCTCTGGCGCTGATCGTCGCGGTCGCGCTCAGTAGTCAGGGCGTCATCCAGACCTTCGTCAGCTACGTCACCGCTCACACGCTCGAAGGGCCCCATCAGACCCTCGCTCTGGGTCCGGTGGCCTCGCAGGAAGCCATCAAGATGCTGGGCACCAATGGGGGCGGCTTCTTCAACACCAACTCCGCACACCCGTTTGAGAACCCGACGCCCCTGTCAAACCTGATCGAGATGCTGTCGATCCTGCTCATCCCGGCGGCCCTGTGCTTCACCTTCGGCCAGATGATCGGTGAGCGCAGACAAGGCATCGCGATTTTCGCTGCAATGACGCTGGTCTTTGTGCCCCTGACCGCCGCGTGCATCGGTTTGGAGCAGGCCGGCAATCCGCATCTGACCACAATAGGTTCCGATAGCGCAACCAATATGGAAGGAAAAGAGACGCGCTTCGGCATCGCCAATTCGGCCATCTGGGCGACGGCGACCACCGCGGCCTCAAACGGCTCGGTCAACGCCATGCATGACAGCTTTACCCCGCTGGGCGGGCTGATCCCGATGATCCTGATGCAGTTCGGTGAAGTCATCTATGGCGGCGTTGGTTCGGGGCTTTACGGGATGCTGGTCTTTGTCATCCTGACGGTCTTCATCGCAGGCCTGATGGTCGGGCGCACGCCGGAATATCTCGGCAAGAAGATCGGCGCGTTTGAAATCAAGATGGCGTCCATGGCGGTGCTCCTGCCCTGCGCCCTTGTGCTGATCTGCACGGCGGTGGCGGTGCTGACGCCGTGGGGTCAGGCCGGTATCTACAATCCGGGCGCGCAGGGCTTTTCGGAGGTACTCTACGCCTTCACCTCAGCCGCCAATAATAACGGTTCCGCCTTCGCCGGTCTGAGCGCCAACACCCCCTTCTACAATTCCCTGCTTGGCCTGTGCATGTTGTTTGGCCGCTTCTTTGTGCTGCTGCCGGTGCTGGCCATTGCGGGCTCACTCGCCGCCAAGCGCACCGTTCCGGCCTCTTCTGGTACACTTCCCACCCACACGCCGCTGTTCGTCGTCTTCCTGATCGGCGTCATCGTCCTCGTTGGCGTTCTGACCTATGCCCCGGCGCTGGCGCTCGGCCCGGTCATCGAACACCTGAACCTGATCAAGGGCTAACCCCATGTCCGCAACTCCGCAAACCCGTAAAACCGACTTCAGGCTGGCCGTTCTTCAGGCTATCCAGCGGCTCGATCCGCGCTATCAGGCGCGCAACCCGGTGATGTTCCTTGTCTGGGTCGGGTCGATCATCACCACCCTCATCCTGGCCATCATGCTGGTCGTTCCCGGCACGGTCATCAGCGGCGGGCAGCCTATGTGGTTCGTCGGCCTGATCGCCTTCTGGCTATGGTTCACCGTCCTGTTCGCCAACTTCGCCGAGTCCCTCGCGGAAGGGCGCGGCAAGGCGCAGGCCGATAGCCTCAAGATGGCGCGCCGCGATGTCGAAGCCCGCAAGCTCGACAAGTCTGGCAAGCTGACCACGGTCGCCGCCAGCACCCTGCGCAAGGGCGATACGGTCCGCGTCGAGGCCGGGGATATCGTCCCCGCCGACGGGCAGGTCATCGAAGGCATTGCCAGCGTCGATGAAAGCGCCATCACCGGCGAGTCCGCCCCGGTCATCCGTGAATCCGGCGGCGACCGCGACGCGCTGACCGGAGGCACGCGCGTCCTCAGCGACTGGGTTATCGTGCGCGTCACCGCCGATCCGGGCGAGAGCTTCCTCGACAAGATGATCGGGCTGGTGGAATCCGCCAAACGGCAGAAGACCCCCAACGAAATCGCCCTGTCCATCCTGCTGGCGGCCCTGACTCTGGTCTTCCTGATGGCCTGCGCCACGCTGTTGCCCTTCTCGCTGTTCAGCGTCGCCAAGGCTGGATCGGGCACGGTCATCTCCATCACCGTCCTCATCGCCCTGCTCGTCTGCCTGATACCGACGACCATCGGCGGGCTTTTGTCGGCCATCGGCATTTCGGGTATGCAGCGCCTGATCAAGGCCAATGTCATCGCCACCTCTGGACGGGCGGTCGAAGCGGCTGGCGACGTCAATGTGCTGCTGCTGGACAAGACCGGCACCATCACCTTCGGCAACCGTCAGGCGGTCGAGTTCTTCCCCGCCCCTTATGTCAGCCTTCAGCAACTCGCCGAAGCCGCCGAACTGTCGTCGCTGGCCGACGAGACGCCCGAAGGCCGCTCGATCGTCGCCCTGGCGCGCGGGCAGTACGGCTTGCCGGAACGCTCGGCCGCCGACCTCAAGGCCGAGTTCATCCCGTTTTCGGCCGAACAGCGCGTGTCGGGCATTGTCATCAACGAGCGCCACATTCTGAAAGGTGCCGGCGATGCCATTGCGGGCCTGATCAACCTCAAGGGCGGGTTGGTCCCAGCCGAGGTCACCGCCACCGTCGAGGACATCGCCAAAAAGGGCGGCACGCCCCTGATGGTGGCCGAAGGGCCCAAGGTTCTGGGCGTGGTCTATCTCAAGGACATCGTCAAACCGGACATTAAGGTGCGTCTGGCCGAACTGCGCAAGATGGGCATCAAGAGCGTGATGATCACCGGCGACAACCCGCTGACGGCAGCGGCCATTGCGTCCGAGGCCGGTGTCGATGACTTTGTGGCCGAGGCCACGCCGGAGACAAAGCTCAGATATATCCGCAAGATGCAGGAAGGTGGCGAGATGGTCGCCATGGTCGGCGACGGCACCAATGACGCTCCGGCTCTGGCGCAATCGGACGTGGCCGTCGCCATGAACTCCGGCACTCAGGCCGCCAAGGAGGCCGGGAACATGGTCGATCTCGACTCCGATCCGACCAAGCTGATCGAGATTGTGGAGATCGGCAAACAACTGCTGATGACGCGCGGGGCGCTGACGACGTTCAGCATCTCAAACGATCTGGCCAAGTATTTTGCCATCATCCCGGCGGCCTTTGCCACGACCTACCCGGCGCTGGGGGTGCTCAATGTCATGGGCCTGTCGTCCCCGCAAAGCGCCATCCTGTCGGCGGTCATCTTCAATGCGCTGATCATCGTTGCCCTGATCCCGCTGGCGCTGAAGGGGGTGAAGTACCGGGCCGAGTCCGCGTCCCACATGCTGACCCGCCACGCGCTGATTTACGGGCTGGGCGGCATTGTGGCGCCCTTCATCGGCATCAAGCTGATCGATATGGGCCTGACCGTGGTCGGTCTGGTTTAACCCCACACAAAGGACAACCCCCATGTCACTGATCAAACACATCCAACCCACCGTCGTCTCTCTGGCCGTCTTCACCGTCCTGTTTGGCGGGCTCTATCCGCTGGCGACCACAGCCATCGTCCAGACCGCCTTTCCCGACAAGGCGCAGGGCTCGCTGATCCGCGATGGTCAGACCGTTATCGGTTCGCGCCTGATCGGGCAGAACTTCACCCAGCCGCAGTATCTGTGGGGTCGCCTCTCCGCCACGGGGCCAGCTCCCTACAACGCCGCCGCCTCGTCAGGCTCCAATTACGGCGTGAATAATCCCGCCCTGATCGAAGCGGCCAAGGCCCGCCGCGATGCGCTGAACCTGACGGGCCCCGTGCCCGTTGATCTGCTCACGGCGTCGGGTTCAGGCCTTGACCCGCACATCAGCCCGGCGGCAGCGGCAGTACAGGTGCCGCGCATCGCTGCCACCCGCCACATCCCGCAACAGCGCGTGCGTGATGCCATCGCCGCGGCAACGCAAACGCCCGATTTCGGAGTCCTCGGCGAAGCCCGCGTCAATGTGCTAGAGGTGAATCTGCGACTCGACGGAAGGCTGAAGTGAAGGCAGACACCCGACCCGACCCCGATAAACTGCTCGCCCTCGTCAGCCATGACGCGGGCGGCTTGTCGCGCGGGCGGCTGAAGATCTTCTTCGGGGCCTCCGCCGGGGTGGGCAAGACGTTCGCCATGCTCAGCGAGGCGCGGCGTCTTCACGCCGAGGGCCGGAACGTCATTATCGGCGTGGCGGAACACCACAATCGCCCGGAGACCCTCGCCCTGCTCGACGGCCTGCCCGTCCTGCCGCAAAAGACGATCGACCATCGGGGCGTCAGCGTGCGTGAGTTCGATCTCGACGCCGCCCTGCAACTGAAGCCCGATCTGATCCTGGTCGATGAATACGCCCACACCAATGCGCCCGGCTCACGACACCCCAAGCGCTGGCAGGATATCGAGGAACTGCTGGAAAACGGCATCGACGTTTACACCACGCTCAATGTCCAGCACCT
>NZ_JAIWNX010000130.1 GCF_020217185.1 Asticcacaulis sp. | reverse complement strand
CGAAAGCCTCAATGATGTGGTGGCGCGGCTGACCGGCGTCTGGGTCAAGGAAACCGTGCCGGATGTGGCGTTTGACGAAGCCGATGAAATCGCGCTGATCGACATTCCGCCCGAAGACCTGTTGCAACGCCTGTCGGAAGGCAAGGTTTATGTCGCCGAAGGCGCGCCACAGCGGGCCGCCGACAACTTCTTCAAAAAAGGCAATCTCGGCCGCCTGCGTGAGCTGGCGCTGCGTCGGGCCGCCGAGCGGGTGGATGCGGATAATGACGCCTTCAGCGCGGCCATGGGGCAATCCGAAGCGGCCACAGGCGACAAGATTCTGGTGTTGGTGGGGCCGGACGCCCTGTCCGAACGCCTGATCCGTCATACCAAGCGCATGGCCGACCGCTCACGCGCGCCGTGGTCCGCCCTCTACCTGCAAACGGACCGGCACGAAACCCTGTCCGACAAGGCCCGGCTGAGGGTCGAGCACCATCTGCGGCTGGCCGAAAAGCTGGGGGGGCGCGTCGTGCGTCTGATCGCTGGCGGTGCCGCAGCCACCATCCTTGACTACGCGCGCCACAATGGCTTTACGCGCCTGGTGCTGGGCCACAGCCGGCCCGTCTGGTGGCGCTTCGGCCAGCCCTCGCTGTCACAAAAGCTGATGGCTCAGGGGGCCGGACTGGAGATTACGACGCTCACGGCGGATCAGGCCGAAGCGCGGCCCCGGGACGCGATCGGGCACACGCTTCTGGCCACGGCCGCCCGCAACTACGTGATGGCGGGTGTGGCCGTCGGGGTCTCGACCCTTCTGGGCCTGCCCTTCCGCGAAATGATCGACCCGGACAGTCTGGTCATGCTATACCTGACCGGCGTGGTCATCGTTGCGGCGCGCTATGGGATCGGGCCGTCGATCTTGGCGTCGGTCCTTTCGGTCGCGGCGTTCAACTGGTTCTTTATCAAGCCCTATTACAGCTTCACCTTTGACAACATCAGCTATGTCCTGACTTTCGCCGTCATGCTGGCGACCTCGCTGATCGTAGGCTCTCTGACGGCACGCCTGTCCCTGCACGTCCGGCTGGCGCGCCGCGGCGAGGCCGAAACCCGCTTGCTTTATGACCTTTCCCGCGACCTTTCGGCGGCGCGGGGCATTGATGAGATAGGCGATGCGGTCCGGCGAGGTCTGACGACGGCCTTTGATGTCGAGGTCGCCTTGTGGAACGAGGGCGCTCAGATCACAGGCGTCCCTGAAACCGATCCCCGCGAGTTGGGGGCCATGCAGTGGGTGGCCCAAAACCGCCTGATCGCGGGGCGGCATACCGACACCCTTCCGTCCGCCAGCGGCCTCTACGTGCCCCTGCCCGGCGAACCCGGTGTGCTGGGGCTAACGCCGCGCCACCGCGAGCGTCAGTTCACCGGGGCCGAGTGGCTGGTGTTTGAAACCGTCGCCAGCCTGATCGCCAGCGCCTTGCAGCGCGCCCGCCAAAGCCGGGAAGCCGAAAGCGCCCGTGTCGAAACCGAGAATGAGAAGCTGCGCAATGTCCTGCTGGCCTCGCTGTCGCACGACCTTAAGACGCCGCTGACCGTGATGAACGGCGCGGTCGCCTCGCTACTGAAGATGCGCAAGAAGCTGCCGCGTGAGGCGGTCGATGAACTGACCTCCCTGTGGGGGCATCTGACCAGCCTTCAAAAGTTCGTGGCGAATCTCCTGCGCATGGCCGCCATCACATCGGGCCAGCTCAAGCTCAACTTCGGGCCCTACCTCATTCAGGAAATCGCCGGGGCCGCGTTGCAGCGCGTTGACCCGCAAAAGGGGGATCGCCAGCTTCGTACAGTCACGAGCGGCCAGATTCCGATGGTCAATATCGACGGGGCCCTGATCGAACAGGTCCTGATCAACCTGCTGGAAAATGCCATCGCCCATACATCGGACGACGGCATCATCACCCTCAGCTTTGAAACCGACGCCGATCGCGTCCGCGTTCGGATCAGTGACAATGGACCGGGCCTGCCCCCCGGTGAAGAAGACCAGATTTTCGAGAAGTTCCACCGGGCGGGGGGGCTGTCTTCCGACCGGCTAAGCTCTGACCGCTCAGCTCAGGGCAACGGTCTGGGTCTGGCGATCTGTAAAGGCATAATCGAAGCCCACGGCGGCCTGATCTACGCCAAGACCAACCCCACCGGTGGCGCCAGCTTTATCTTTACCCTGCCAGCCTATACACACCCCGCATGACCAAGGTTCTGATCATCGAAGACGAAGGCGATATCCGCCGCCATCTGCGCGCCATCCTGTCTGCGCAGGGTCACGAAGTGCTTGAAGCTGGTAATGCGCAGGACGGCCTGAAAGCGCTGACGCTCAATGCCCCCGATCTGCTCATCCTTGACCTGGGCCTGCCGGATCATGACGGGCAGGACGTCATCCCGTCCCTGCGCGAATGGTCGCAAATCCCCATCATCGTGCTGTCGGCGCGTGAACAGGAGGCGGACAAGATCAGAGCCCTTGAAAACGGTGCCGATGATTACCTGACCAAGCCGTTTGCCCCCGGCGAATTACTGGCCCGTATCAAGGTGGCGCTGCGCCACGCCCAAAAGCAGAGCGATGTGCCGCAGGTCTTCGAGCGTAACGGGCTTAAGGTCGATACGGCCGCCCGGCGCGTCTGGCTTGAGGGGGAAAACGTCCACCTGACGCCCATCGAATATAAGCTGCTTTCGGCCTTTATTGCCCATCCGGGCAAGGTCCTGACCCACGCCCAGCTTCTTAAGGCGGTGTGGAATCGCCACACCTCGGACCAGACCCATTACCTGCGCATCCACACCCAGCACCTGCGCGAAAAGCTGAGAGATGATCCGCTAAAGCCCCGCTTTATCCTCACCGAACCCGGCATTGGCTATCGCTTTCAGGATTAGGGCGCGACAACAAGCCGCTGCGTCCGGTTCCCACCCACTGCAACTCGACAGTGACCCATGGCCGCTAAGGGACAAAAACGCCCCTACCCCATCGTCGGGATGACAAAACTCTGGTCGCGCACCACCCCGCCCTGCGGCCACCTCTGGGTGACGGTCTTGGTGCGGGTGTAGAAGCGCACGCCGTCCATGCCGTACTGGTTGAGGTCGCCGAAGCCGGAACGCTTCCAGCCGCCAAAGGAGTGATAGGCCACCGGCACCGGGATGGGCACATTGATGCCGACCATGCCGACCTCGACCTGTGAGGCGAACTCGCGCGCTGCGTCGCCATTGCGCGTGAAGATGGCTACGCCATTGCCGTAGGGGTGCTGCGACGGCAGGCGGATGGCCTCTTCCAGCGTCTTGGCCCGCACGATTTGCAGCACCGGGCCGAAGATTTCGTCCTGATAGGTCTGCATCGCGGGCGTCACGTGGTCGAACAGGCTGGGGGCCAGGAAGAAACCGTCCTCATGCCCCTGAAGTTTAAAGCCGCGTCCGTCGAGCACCAGTTCGGCCCCCTCATCGACGCCCATCTGGATATAGTGTTCGATGCGCGCCTTGTGCGCCGCCGACACGACCGGGCCATAGTGGGCCTCGGCGTCGGTCGAGACACCAACGCGCAAGGCTTCGGCGGCGGCCAGCAGTTTGGGCCTAAGACGCTCGGCCGTCTCTTCGCCCACCGGCACCACCACGGGCAGGGCCATGCAGCGTTCACCGGCAGAGCCATAGGCGGCGCCCATAATATCGGCCACAGCCTGATCGAGATCGGCATCAGGCAGGACAATGCCGTGGTTCTTGGCCCCGCCCATGCACTGCATCCGCTTGCCGTTCTGCGACCCGCGACCATAGACGTATTGCGCGATGTCGGACGAGCCGACGAAGCTCACGGCGCGGATGTCGGGGTGATCGAGTATGGCATCGACCACCACCTTGTCGCCATGCACGACATTGAGCACGCCTTCGGGCAGACCGGCCTCCAGCAAAAGCTCCGCCAGCCGCACGGGCACCGAGGGGTCACGCTCGGACGGCTTGAGGATAAAGGCATTGCCGGTGGCCAGCGCCGGGGCGAACATCCACATGGGAATCATGGCCGGGAAGTTGAACGGCGTGATGCCGGCCACGACCCCCAGCGGCTGACGCAGCGAAAAGACGTCGATGCCGGGCCCCGCCCCTTCGGTATATTCGCCTTTCAGCAGGTGCGGGATGCCGCAGACGAACTCAACGACCTCCAGCCCGCGCTGAATATCGCCTTTGGCGTCCGAAATGACCTTGCCATGCTCAGACGCCAGAAGATGCGCCAGTGCGTCCATGTCGCGTTCCAGCAGGCGCTTGAACTCGAACATCACCCGCGCGCGGCGCTGAGGGTTGAGCGCGGCCCAGCCCGGCTGCGCGGCCTTCGCCACCGCTACGGCCCGCGCCAGCTCATGGGGCGTGCCCAGATCGACCTGCGCCTGCACCCGGCCGGTATTGGGATCGAAGACCTCACCCACCCGGCCCGACACCCCCGCTACCGCCCGACCGCCGATAAAGTGTGAGATGTGTCGCATGGGGTGTCTCCACAAGCGCATCCCGGAAAGTGGTCCGGTTTTAGGACCCGATACGCGCTAAAACTGTGATCACAGATTAGCGCATTTCTCACACGGGAAAAGAGGCAATCTCAGCTCAACAACTGCCGCGCGGCGCTGAGGCGTTCAATGCCACGATCCAGCGTCACATCGCTCTTGGCAAAGCACAGGCGGACAACCGGCAGGTCCTCGCCGCCGGGCGCGCAGAAGGCATCGAGCGGAATGGTGGCCACACCGGCTTCTTTGACGGCGCGCAAGGCAAAAGACTGCCCGTCCAGAACCACACCCGACCCCGGCAGGTCGATATTGAGGAAATAAGTGCCTTCGGACGGCAAAGTGCGGAAGCCTTCGGCCTCTAGCCCGGCGCGCAGGCGATCACGCGAGCGTTGAAGGGCGGCCACCTCTTCGGCAAAGCGGCTGTCGGGCAGGCCCAGACCAAAGGCGACGGCCGATTGCAGCATGGGCGGCGTGGCGAAGGTCAGGAACTGATGCGCCTTGGCCATCTGGCTGATCAGGCGCTCATGGGCGCAGACAAAGCCGACCTTCCAGCCGGTCAGGGCAAACAGTTTGCCTGCCGAGCCGATCTTGACCCCCAAAGTCTCCAGTCCGGGGACGTTCAGCACGCCGTGATGCGCCGCACCGTCGAACACCACCTGCTCCCACACCTCGTCCGACACCACATAGGCCTGATGCGCGATGCAGAACCGCCCCAGCAGCGCCCAGTCTTCGGGCGACATAAGGCGGGTGGTCGGATTGTTGGGCGTGGTGACCATCACCATGCGCGTGCGCGGCGAAAAGGCTTTGGTCAGTTGCGCCTCGGTAAAGCGCCAGTCGGGCGGGCTGAGGCGCACACGCACCACCACGCCCCCGGCGCGTTCGATCAGGGGCGCATAGGCGTCGTAATGGGGCTCAAAAACAATCACCTCATCGCCCGGCGAAATCAGCGAGAACACCGAAGCCGCCAGCGCTTCGGTCGCGCCGGAGGTGATCAGCACATTTTTTGCCGGATCAAGGCTGAGGCCCTGCGTGCGGCTATAAAACCCCGCCACCGCCTCCAGCAACGCGGCCTGCCCCTTCATTGGCGCATACTGGTTTGAACCGTCGATCAGGGCGCGGGCGGCGGCCTCACGCACCTCCGGGAAGCCGTCTGTTTCGGGAAAGCCCTGCCCCAGATTGATAGCACCGGTCTCCGCCGCCAGCGCCGACATGGTGGTGAAGATGGTCGTGCCAAGCCCGGCATAGACCGGATTGAGCGGCGGCAGGGTCATGAGGGCGGTTCCGGTTATCGGGCGCTCTTTTTAGCCCGACGGCAGCGGTCCGAGCAATAGCGCACCTCTGCCCACACCTTTTCCCACTTTTTGCGCCAGGTGAAGGGCAGGCCGCACCCCTGACAGGTCTTTTGCGGCAGATCGGATTTCTTTACCCCGCGTGGCATCACAGACGGCCTTCGCGCATGGCCTGAAGATGCGCCTGTGCCTGTCGGCGCAGGGCCGCCTGCTTGTCGTCACCCATGCGCGCCCAGTTGGCATAGACGTAGGACAGGCGCGGATTTTTGCGGAAACGCTGTTCGTGACGTGCCATAAAATCCCAGTACAGGGCGTTGAATGGACAGGCTTTTTCACCGACCGGCACATCGAACCGATAGTGACAGTCTTTGCAATAGTCGCTCATGCGGTTGATATAGGCGCCCGACGCCGCGTAGGGCTTTGAGGCCATAATCCCGCCGTCGGCGTGCAACGCCATGCCGAGCGTATTAGGCAGTTCCACCCACTCATAGGCGTCGGCATAGACGGCCAGATACCATTCGTGCACCTGTTTTGGATCAATCCCGGCCAGCAGGGCGAAATTGCCGGTAATCATCAGCCGTTGAATATGGTGCGAATAGGCGTGCTCCAGAGTATGCGCCACCGCCGTGCGAACGCAGTTCATCTGCGTGTCGCCGGACCAGTAGAACCACGGCAGGTCTTCGTGGGCGTCCAGCGCATTCATCGCCCCATAGTCTGGCATGGAATGCCAGTAGAGGCCGCGCACATATTCACGCCAGCCCAGCACCTGACGGATAAAGCCTTCGACGGCATTTAGCGGCGCACCGTCTTCGCGATAGGCGCGCTCAGCGGCCTGACAGACTTCCAGCGGATAGAGCAGACCAGCATTGATATAGGCCGAGAGCAGCGAATGATACATATAGGGCTCACGCCCCAGCATGGCGTCCTGCCAGGTGCCGAACTGCGGCAGGATGTGCGCCACAAAGTGATCGAGTTCTCTCAGCGCCTGCGAGCGCGTCACCGCAAAATGGAAGGGCTCAAGCTGACCGGGATTGTCCGGAAAGGCTCTGGCGACCAGATCGAGCACCTCGCGCGTGATGGCATCCTTGCGGAAGCTAAGGCGGCGCGGAATGACCAGACCGTCGCGCGGCGGCGCGCGGTTTTCAGCGTCGTAATTCCATTCGCCACCGCACGGCTTGCCATCGTCCATCAGTATGCCGCGGGCGCGGCGCATTTCGCGGTAGAAATACTCCATACGCAGTTGTTTGCGCCCTTCGGCCCAGCGTGAAAACCACTGCGGCGAACAGAGGAAGCGGTTGTCTTCGAGCAGGGTTAGGTCGTCCATGGCGGCAAAGACCTGCTTCAGCCGCCATTCGCCGGGCTCGGTCACCTGCACGTCTGACAGGTTCAGTTCCGTGCGGGCGCGTTCGATTTCGCCCTTCAGGCTGTGGGTATTGTCCGGATCATCAAACCGTACATAGCGCACGCGATAGCCGGCCTGTTGCAAGGCCTCAGCGTAGTGGCGCATGGCTGAAAACAGGAAGGCGATCTTCTTGACGTGGTGTCGGACATAGCTGGCCTCTTCGGCCACCTCCGCCATCAGAAAAACGTCGGTTTCCTTATCGGCGCGGGTTCGGATGTCGAGCCGCGCCGACAACTGATCCGCAAGAACAAGCCTGAGTGTACCCATGTGGCCAATACGACCCGCACACGGTCACGGTTCAGCAGGCGGGCGCGTGTTCCTTGGGGCCATAGGTGACAATCAGGCGGTAAAGCTCATCCTTGCCGGCAAAACTGCGCGGCAGCATGACCTCCTGACGCTGGATCAGAGCGGGGTCGTAGCCCTGAAGCGTGATCTTCGACTGCACGTATTTGAGGCCAGCGGCTTGAAGATCGACGATTTCCGGGTGCACCCGTGCCGAGGCAAAGGTCAGTTCGATGCGGCCAGTGTCCGGATCGACCTTGTCGAGCAGAGGTTTGAGCATCGGATCATAGGGTTTGGATTTGTAGTCTATGGTGCGGATATCGAGGGTAATCGTCCGCTCGCACGGCTGCGCCGCCACCTGCCCGGCTGCAAAGGCCAGACACAAACCTCCAAGCAGGGCAGCCATTGACTTCATGCGGTTTGTACCCTCGCGGTTATTGCATCCGCTTACAAGTGTAACCGAAATCGCCTCAGCACCTATTCGCATTTCCGTGAACGGAAACCTGCAAAGCCAATAATGCGAATAATTCTCATTGACGAATGCGCGCAGTCAGGGTTAGATAGTCTCAAGCGTTCGGGACCGGACAGCCTCCCCTTCCGGCGCTTTCTGAGGGACGTCTTGTCGCTCAATTATCCTCGGTGCACTCAAAACCCGCCTCAGTCTGAGGCGGGTTCTTTTTTGGATCAATACAGGTCGCGGCGATAACGCCCGTCGCTGAGCGCGGCCTCCAGCCAGTCCGGGCCAAGCGCCTCTTTCAGAGCCGCATCGACTCCGCGCCCCATATCCAACCCGCCGCAGACCAGCACGCTGCCGCCCTGCCCCAGCCAGTCGCGGATGGCCGGGGCCTGTTGGGCTATCACGTCCTGCACATAGGTTTTCACGCCATCATCAGGACGCGAAAAAGCCAGATCCAGCTTGCGGAGACGCCCGCCGTGTTGCCAGCCGCGCATCTCATCAGACAGACGCCCATCGTGCAGCGGATGGCGCTCGCCATAGATCAGCCAGCACGCCCGCCCACGCCCGGCCAATTCCAGCAGATGCGGCCGCAGGCCGGCCAGACCCGACCCGGCGGCGATCAGCAGCACTGGACCGTTGCCCGACGGGGCCTGGAAGCCCTTATGCGTTTTCAGCCGCAGCGGCACGTTTTCGCCCAAGGGAAGCGTCGTCAGCAGGCCGGAGCCTTCGCCGCGTGAGCCGTCGGCCTTGATGACTTCGCGCACAAACAGGCGCACCCGCCCCTCTTCGGGCAGGGAGGCGATGGAATAGTCGCGACGGTGCCCGGACGGCGTCAGGATTTCGGCCAGATCGCCGGCCACCCACGTCGCGCCTTCGGGTATTGCGAAATCAATGGCGTAAAGCCCCGCCGCCGCGCTGTGGGCATTGAGCCGTTCGCGCGCGATCAGGGGCGTCGTGACGAAGGGATTATCCGCTTGCATCGCCGCGCCACCCCATTCCTTGAGGTAGGATTCCCACTGTTTCAGGGCCGTTGCATCGAGATCATCGACCTCGGTGATCGGTTTTTTGGCCGTCGCGCCGCAGGCGGTAAACCAGTCGTGCACGCGATGGCCAAAGGCGCAGAAGTCTTCGTAGCTGCGGTCGCCCAGGGCCAGTACGGCAAAGCTTTGGGCCGACAGGTCGGGACGCGCAGACATAAGTGCGCGCTCAAAGGCCGCGCCGTCGTCCGGGGCATCCCCGACACCGGTGGTCGAGGCCACGACGAGCACCAGTTTGGCCTGTTGCAGGTCTTCGACCGTTGCCTTGCCCAGCGACATCAGGCGCGTGGTCAGACCGCCCGTGCTCAGCGCCTTGTGCGTATGGCGCGCCAGTTCTTCGGCCTGCCCGGTCTGCGAGGCCGAGAGGATCAGGGCATCGACGGCCACGGCCGACGCACGGGTGCGACCGCGCGTCAGCATGACGCCGCTCATCAGCATCCACAACACGCCGGCCCCGGCGGCCAGTCCCACGCGCAGCGGATCAGTGGTAACGAAGTCGATCATAGCCAGTCCTCAAGGGCAGGGCTCAGCACCTCACGCCCGTCGCTCAGCCCCATCAGACAAGGGATAGCATGGGTTTGTGCAAAAGACATGGCACGCTGTTCGCCCATGACCATCAGAGCGGTGGCCAGCGCATCGGCGCGCCAGCACTGCGCATCAAAGACGCTGACCTGACGGATGCCGCTCTGCACCGGGGCGGCGGTGGCGGCGTCGATCGTATGCGACAGGCGCACACCGTCATGGATAAAATAGCGCTGGCTGTCGCCCGTGGTGGCCACGGCCAGATCGCAGAGCGCCACAAGGGTTTCGGTGTCGGACGCATTATCGGCGCGGTCAATCTCAATCCACCACGGCTGACCTTCGGACCGGATGCCGAACGCTTTCAATTCGCCACCAATCTCGATCAGTGCCGAATGTACCCCCGGCGTTGCCTTGAGCCTGTCGGTCACGGCATCGACGGCAAAGCCTTTGGCGATGCCGCAAAGGTCGAGTTTGAGACCTTCGGGTTTCGTGAGTCCGTCCGGCCGCCAGTCAAGCGCGCGCCAGTC
>NZ_JAIWNX010000129.1 GCF_020217185.1 Asticcacaulis sp. | reverse complement strand
CTGACGCTGTGTCAGCGCGGCACGCGCTTGCGGTGTCGGCAGGCCTTCGGGCACGATCTTCGCCCCGAAACCCCACAGTTCAACGGCTTCCAGCAGGGCCGGATCGAAGGCCCCCCCGGTCAAACGCGCCATGTCGAGCGCGTGGGCGATGACCTGCATCAGCATAGGCGGCAGGGACACAAACGCCCCCGCCTTGGCCTCATTGAAGCGCGTCAGGTCGGAATCAGCGCGATAAGGCGACATTTCGGCGTCGATGCGGTCGAGTATGGCCTGAATCCGCTGGCAAAGGCCCTGCCGATCCACCGGCCCGTCACTGAACAGCCGCACCTGCCACGTCGTGGCAAAGGCCTTCCCTGACACTTCGCACGGCAGGCACGCCGATACGTCTTCCGGCAGCGTGGTCAGCGCCGGAACCAGAACGCGCCGGTTTGGTAAAGTGTCAGTTTGGGTCATTACACTTAACTTAAGCCCCTCCCCTAATTTTAGGGGAGGTGGCATTCGAGCCCCAGGCGAGAATGACGGTGGGGTTAATGGCCGAGCTTTGCCCCCACCGCCTTTGTCACTATTTCGACCGAAATCAGGAGAGGGATTTTCTTACGGCTTGATGGCGAACGCCACGGCACCCAGTTCGGTCGTGCCTTTGGTCGAAGCCGCCACGGCCTTCTTGCCGTCCCACTTGAACGGCGCCTTGACCACTTCGCGGCCGCCGCCTTCGCGCGACGCTTCGACATTCAGCACGTAGTCACCGGGCGTCAGGCCCTTCAAAGCCGAGGTGTCGATCTTCGCTGTCTGACGGCCGGGGGCCTTGGTGGCCGACGACAGACCGCTGACCTCAGACGCGCTGAGGTCGCGGCCCGACTTGCGCCACCAGGTCCGCAGGTCCTTCAGCCACTTGTCGCCCTTGCCCACCTGATACCAGACAAACAGGTTCGATTTGTGCGCGCCCGCGCCGTCTTCGATCCACGCCGCCACATAGGGCTTATGGTATTCGGCGACATTGAGACGCGGCACTTCGACATCGACGGTTACGGTCCCGGCCTGAGCGGCACCGACCGCACCAGCGCTGAGAACCGTCGTCCAGATGGCGGTTTTAGCGAACATGATAAACCTCACGCATGAATAAACAGAAGAAAGAGGATGAAGGGCACAATGGTGCCCAGACCGACCAGCGGCCAGGTGATGCGCCGCCCCCGCGCATAGATCCACAGAAGGCCCAGCCCGGTGATGCAGAAAATGACCGAGGCAATGGCGATGATGTCGATAAACAGGCTCCAGGCCGGACCAGCATTGCGCCCCTTATGCAGGTCATTGAGCACCGCAATAAAGCCGCGATGGCTCTTCTCGTAGGTCACATAGCCGGTGTCGCGCTCGACGCTCATCCATTCGTCAAAGCCCGGCCCCGGCATGGCAAAATAGAGTTCGCTATCAGAGACTTCGGGCAGGACTTTTGAGACGTCAATGCCGGTATCCGCCTTGAGCGCCCTGGCCAGATCGTCCGGCAGGCGCGCCTTGTCCTGCGCCTTCGGCAAGAGCGCCAGGGTCTGCGCGCTCAGGTCCTTTTCCCAGTTGGTGACCTGCGGCTTGGCCTCGATGAGGCTGGCGTGATTGAGCGTAAAGCCGCTGACCGAAAACAGGATCATGCCGACCAGACAGAGGGCCGAGGATATCCAGTGCCATTGGCGTAACTGATTGCGCCAGAAGGAGGGTGTCGGTTTGAACGAGGTCGTCATCAGGCTTGCGGCTCTATTTAATAATCATTCTCATTATCAAGGCGTCCCGCTTTTTGCAAGGCAGCAAAACATCTTAAATAGACAGATGTTCAGCTCTTATACGGTCCAAGGTCGGCGTTCCCGACAGGGCCATGACCACTTCCAGTTCTTCCCTTAGCGTGCGTATCGCATGGGCCACACCCAGAGGCCCGGCGGCGGCCAGAGCCTGCACGTAAGGACGCCCGATCAGCACTGCCGACGCCCCCAAAGCCAGCGCCTTGAACACATCGCTGCCGCGCCGGATGCCGCCATCGAGCAGGATCGGCACCCGTCCCGCCACAGCCGACGCTACGGCGGGCAAGGCTTCGATGGCCGCCGGCAGGGTATCAAGCACCCGGCCGCCGTGATTGGAGACGATCAGCCCATGCACCCCCATGCGACAGGCGTGGTCGGCGTCTTCCGGGGCCATAATCCCCTTGAGGATGACCGGCAAGCGCGCCTCGGACAGCACCCATTCGATGTCGTCCCAGCCGGGGGCTGTCTTCATCAGACCGTCGAAGACGCGGCTTTGCCCCGGCGCCGCGACAGGTGCAGACAACTGAGACGGCAGATTGACCGCAGACAAGTGCGGCGGCAGGCGGAACCCGGCGCGCTGTTCGCGATTACGCACCCCGGCCATCGCCGCATCGACCGTGATGACCAGCGCGCGATAGCCTTCGCGTTCGGCGCGGTGGATCAGGTCGAGCGATACGCCGTGATCGGCCTGAAGATAAAGCTGAAACCACAGGGGCGGCGCGGTTTCGGCCTGCGCCACCTCTTCTAAAGTGACGGTCGATAGGGTCGAGAGCACCATCAGGGTCTGGGTCACCGCTGCGCCCAAAGCCGTGGCACGCTCGCCGTCGGCATGGAACAGTTTCTGATAGGCGACGGGGGCTAAAAAGATCGGATGTTCATAGACATGGCCGAAGAGGTTCAGGCGCGTGTGGCCTCCGGCCACCGACCCCAGTACCCGCCCTTTCAGCAGAATTTCGGAAAAGGCCTCAAGGTTACGGCGGACCGTGTGCTCATCCCCGGCCCCCGCCTGAAGATAGGCCCAGGCCATATCGCTCAGCCGCTCGCGCGCATAGGCCTCATAGTCTGAGACCGCGACTATATCGGGGGGGATGACCGTCAGGGGCGCCTTGGCTGACATCACATCTGCGCCCATTGTCGCAGAAGGTTGTGATAGTGGGCGGTGAGGCTCACCACCTCTTCGCTGTCGCCCAGTTGGCTGCGCAGGCGCAGAATGGTCATGTCGAGTTCAAACAGCATCCGCCGTTGCTCGCTGTCCTTCACCAGACTTTGCGTCCACAGGAAGGCGGCCAGCCGCACGCCGCGGGTGACCGGCTCGACTCGGTGCAGGGAGGTGGATGGATAGAGGATGGCGTCCCCGGCGTTCAGCTTGACCTCATGCGCGCCGTAGGTGTCTTCGACGATCAGTTCGCCGCCCTCATACGCTTCCGGATCATTGAGAAAGACCGTGGTCGAAACGTCGGTGCGCGCCGTGAGGCCCTTGAACGGATCGTGATGCAGGGCGCTGTCCACGTGGTTGCCGTAGTGCCCGCCGCCTTCGTAAGCGTTAAAGCGCGGGGTCAGGACAATATGCGGCAGAGCGGCCGACTGAAACAGGGGATGACGACGCAGCGCCGCCTCTATGCGTTCCCCCAGTATACGCGCCTCCGGCACATCGGCGGGCAGTTGCTTGTTTTGCTTGACCTTCTGCGCCTGCGGCCCGGCCGAGGCCGCGCCATCGGCCCAGCGCGCCTCAGCGAGTGCGGCGCGTATCTCGGCCACCTCTTCGCGGCTCAGGACTTCGGGCAGATGCAGCAGCATGGCGAACTCATATAAACATGGCCCCGACCGGAAGGTCGGAGCCAGAAGATCATGAAGCGATTGATAAAAGGTGGAAAGGGCCGCGTCTGCGAAACAGTGACGCAGCCACGCCTTTTTTAGAACTGGTAGTTCAGGGTGACGGTGGCCGAACGCGGCGCACCGGGGATCAGACGCGAACCGCCATTGTTCAGCGTGGCGATATAGTCTTCATCCAGCAGGTTATAGACGTTCAGTTGCACCGACACCTTGTCCGTCAGTTTATACGAACCATAGGCATCGACCACCCAGTATTCCGGGATGAACGGCACGTTCTGGGTCGCCAGATCGACGCCTGGCGTATTGGCGCGCACCTGCTCACCGGTATAGCGCGCTCCGCCGCCCAGGGTCAGCTTCGGCGAGACTTCGTAGGTGGTCCAGACCGTGGCCGCCAGTTCCGGCGACCAGCGGGTGACCGCACCGGTGGCTGACGTCGTGGTGCCCTGCCCTTCCTCCACCTTGGTATCCATAGTCTGGATACCGGCGGTCAGGTTCCACTTGTCGGTGATCTTGCCGACCACGCCCAGATCAAAGCCTTTGACCGCGCGCTTGCCGAAGTTTTCACCAAAGCCTGTGTTGAATGGGTTTTCGACAAACTCGTTCAGATGCTCGGTCGAGTAATAGGCGGCGGTCAGTGACACGCGGCCCGACAGCACGTCCCACTTGACCCCGGCTTCGAGGTTGCGCGTCTCAGTCGGATCAACATTCGGGTTGTTGATATTGGTGGCCACATCGCTGCCGCCAACCGTGGTGGTCGAAGCCCCCAGATTGACCGTGCCCGGAGGCGTTTTGGAATTGGCATAGGCCACATACAGGCTGGCCGTTTCGACCGGCTTATAGACCAGACCGGCCTTATAGCTGGTCAGGGTGCCGTCGCCTTCAATCTGCCCGTTGGTCAAGGTCTTAGTGGTTATGCCGTAGCTATCGACACGCACCCCGGCATTAAACAGCCACTTTTCGCCAAAATGGATAGTGTCGAACAGATAGGCCGACCCCACATTCAGCTTAACAAAGGTGCGCGTGCCGTTGAGGCCATTGACTGGTAAATCGACGTTGGGATTTGGTCGGTAGAGGTTAGCCCGTTGATCGTCCAACAGCGTAACTGCGTTCACACCATAAACCGCCACCTTTTCCGTCGAAAACTCCAGACCGTAGGACAGATCGTGCGTGAAGGCCCCCGTGGTCGCCGAAGCCGTAAAGTTGGTCGCATTGATCAGGGCGTCATTATCCTTGACCACATGCTGACGCGAGCGGTTGACGGTCCAGGTCGAGCGATCAGTGAGATTGGTCGCGAAGATCCCGGCATTGCCCGTGCTCACTCCGGTCAGGACGCGGTCCAGCGACGTCCGGCTGAGGCGCGTCGTGTTGGTCATATAGACGCCAGACTCAAAGTCGTGCTCGAACTTCACGGTGAATTGCGAAGATTCCGTATCTTCGTAATCACGCACCGAACCGTAGTAGTTTTCAGGATCGACACGAGGAGCGGCCTGAATGGTCGGCGTAGCGTTGTAGAACCCCGGATAACCGACCGAAGGGATGCCGCCGTCAGGCACATTGTCGCCCTTTGACACTTGCGCAAAGCCATAGAGGCGCGTCGGCGTACCGATGCCGATGCCATAGGCCGCCGCAACGGCATAGCCCGACTTCTTCACCTCGTCGCGGCCCACGGCATTCACGTCTTCGGCCATCAGGTTGAGACGCAGACCGCTGGTCTTACCCACGGCGCGGTTGACATCGACCGTGGCGCGCGCCCCACCCTGACTATAGGCCGCCAGTGTACCGGAAGCCGCCGCCTCAAGCGTCGGGTGCTTGGAGACCAGATTGATATAGCCCGAAGAGGCCCCGCGACCGATATCAGCACCGCCGGCCCCCCGGATCACTTCGACCTGCTCCAGATTGAAGGTATCGCGCGACGCCGAACTCATATCGCGCACCCCATCGACCAGAACCGAGGTCGAAGCGTCGAAACCGCGCATCTGGAAGGTATCACCGGCTGAGGTATTGCCGTTTTCGCCCATCTGGACCGTGATCCCCGGCACATTGCGCAGGGCTTCCATCAAGGACGCGGCCTGTTGCTGCTGAAGGACTTCCTTCTTGATGACGCTGACGGTCTGTGGCGTGTCGATCAGGGCCTGGGTCTGCTTGGGCGACGACACCACGTCGGCCTTATAGCTGTTGTCGTCAGCGGTAACGGTGACGCCTTCCAGCTTCTTGTCCTGCGCCAGAGCCGTTGCGGAAAGCGCCGGAACCGCCGCCGCGGCCATCAGGGCGGCGGTCAGGTAACGGTTGGAAGCGTGCTTGCGATTGCGAATGTGAGACATGTGCATCAACATCTTTGAAAAAAGGCGTCGCGGTTTCCGTCTGACGCCGAGGGAGGGTGACCGGCAGACCGGCCTGCGAGCATTCTCGGTGGAATTGCGAATAATTGTCAGGTGCAAATACCGCACTTCGGCTTTATTGCAACCGCAAAATGACCCTTTTCCACCGTATGACGTCGTTTTTTGCAAGTGTGTCGCAAATTCAACAAGCGGCGCCGCAGAAATGACCGGGGGCCGACGCCGTGGTCCCACACCCGCAACGCCGGCCCCCGTTCCCGCCGGAGCGGGTAAGGCATATTATACCTCTGACAAGCCTTAGAAAGGCAGAACTTCCAGCGTCACGGCGTAAGACGACCGCACCGGCGGCATGTCCCGTTGCATGGGTTGTCCCTGCGGGCGCGCGCCCTGAGGGCCGGGCTGAGCACCGGCCTGCTGACCCGCTTGCGGACCGCCCTGCGGGCCATGGTCGTCGTCGGCTTCGGGACGCGGCGGATAAGAGGTGTTCAGATAGTACTGACCACCGAACTTCCAGTTGACGGCAATCGTACCTTCGGCATCAGCGGTCACAGTCTGCTCGTCCAGTTCGCCACGGAAACGCACGCCGCCCGGCACCACCTTGACCTTTAGGCCGGGCATCGGCTTGCCATCCATCAGTACACGGAACTTTGCCGTTTCACCCACCACCAGATCGGTCGTCGGTTGCAACGGGAATAGTTCAAGCCCCTGCCCCACCGGCTTGATTTCAGACGGTTTCCCCGACGTCACGAAGGTTTCGACGCGGCCAAAATTGCGGCTGACCTTAAGCTCCGGCGCATTGGCCGGCACGTGCTTGGCGAAGTCGTCTTCGGAACCACGGAAGCTCTTGGTTTCTTCGCCCGCCTTCCATGTGGCCATCACCATGCGATTGACCGAAGCGATGCGATAGGTGCCTTCGGTCGCCAGCTTCACGTCAAAGGTCGAGCGCAGCTTGCCCGTTGAGGCGTTTTCGGCTTCGACCGGCGAACCGTCCGGCGCGCTGATCTGAAGATTGGTCAGGCGCATGGCGTTATGGTCGGCGTAGAACAGGCCGTTAGACGAGGCGGCATCCACCGTCACATAGGTCGGACGCTGCGGATTGGTCGAGGCTTCGACCTGCGTCGCGGAGGGCAGCAGCCACTGGCTGTGGGCCAGAGCCGCCGGGGCCGCCGCCAGAAGGCCCAGCGCGGCGGTGCCGGTCAGAAGGCGCTGAATCAGGGTCATTTAGGAGTCTCCGGAAGTCTGTTCTGATGCGAGAGAATTGTGATCATGGCCCCGTCGGCGGTCGCCGCGTCTGAGGCCAAAGGTAATGGGGACGGTGGCCCAGGATTCGACCGCCTGACCGCCCCGCGTCGCCGGCCGGAACTTCCAGCGTTTGACGGAGTCTATGGCGGCGCGATCCAGTCGCATGGAGCCACTGGACGCCTGCACCTGTACCTCACCGACGCTGCCGTCGGGGCGCACCTGAAGGCGCAACTGCACCGTCCCCTCCTCGCGCCGCGCCTTGGCTTGCGGGGGATAGGCGGGCGGCGGATTGCTGTTGAGTGCCGACTCGACATCGACACCCACAAATTCATTGCGCGGTTGCGCCGCCGCCGGAGCGGGCTTGGCCACAAAGGGAGCTGCTACCGGAGCCTGAACCGGCGGGGCCTTCACGGGGGCCATATCCAGCGGCGCGACCTGAGCCACCACGGGGGCCGGGGTTTCGCGCGGCTGAAGCATCGGCTTGGGCTCAACCACAGGCGTTTCGGGTTTGGGAATATCGGGCGTGATCACGGGCTTGAGCGGTGCGCGGCGCGATTCAATCGGCACCATCTCAACGACCACGGGCGCGGTTTCCTCGACCTCCGGGGTCGTCAGACTAAACTGTGTACTGACGATATAGGCGGCCAGAGCGGCATGGACCGCCAAGGACACACCGATGGCCACCGATGCCCCGCCGCCTGTGCCCTTACGACGCCTTACAGGGGCAGACACGCTACGTTCGCTGCGCGTTGTGCCGTTTGCGTCGGTGAGAATACTCTGAGCGGTCATGCGTCAAAAGCCAGTGACAACGAACCAGACCCCAACGATCCGGATGATAGGGCTGACTAGCACTCCTGCAACTCATTCGCAAGCGCATTGAAAACAATTCTCATTATGATAAATCGTCGCACCCCTGTGGTGATATGTGTATCCGCCCCTTGATTACATTTGTGACCAACGTAAGACTGTCGCCCTAATCAAAAGGGGCCATGCCATGAGACTCAGCCACCTGCGCGCCACTGCGGCCGCCGTCACCGCCTTTATTGCCGCCGCCAGCCTGACTCCGGTCTGGGCCGCACCGGCCACAGGCTATCAGTTACCTCCGGCACCGATTGCGCAGATACTCGATGCCCCGCCGACCCCCGGCGTCATGGTCAGCCCCGAACGCCACACCATGGCGCAGATCGGCCGTGAGAACCTGCCCTCCATCGCCGCCGTGTCGGAACCGATCCTGCGTCTGGGCGGCTATCGCATCAATCCGCGCAATAATGGCCCTATCGAAGCCCGCGCTGCCTGGCTGAACAGTCTGGCCTTTGAAGACGTGGCCACGGGGGCCGTGCGTCCGGTTGCTTTGCCCGCCGGGACGCGCTTCCTGTCGCCGCGCTGGTCACCGGACGGCACGAAGCTGGGCTTTCTGGTCGATGCCAGCGGTGGTCTTGAACTGTGGGTCGCCGACGTCAAAACGGCTACGGCCAAAAAGCTGACCGGCGGCATCGTCAATGCTGCCTTCGGCGCCGGTTTCGACTGGCTGTCTGACGGTTCGGGGGTTCTCGTCTCGGCCGTTCCCGCCGGACGCGGCGCCGCCCCGGTGAAGGACACCACGCCCTCCGGCCCCGTTATTCAGGAATCGAAGGGACGCACCGCCGCCATCCGCACCTATCAGGACCTGCTGGCCAATGCCTATGACGAGGCCCTGTTCGACTATTATTTCACGTCCCAGATCACGCGCGTTTCCCTGAGCGACGGGGCGATCACGCCGATCGGCACGCCGGGTCTCTATACCTCGATGTCCGTTTCGCCGGACGGCAAATACCTACTGACCAGCCGCCTGAAGCGTCCCTACAGCTATCTTGTCCCCGCCGGGCGTTTCCCGACCGAAATCGCGGTGAGTACTTTGGATGGCAAACCGGTCAAGCTTCTGGCTGATCGTCCGTTAACGGACAATCTCCCCGCGGCCTTCGACGCCGTGCCCACCGGGCCGCGCTCCGTCTCGTGGCGCGCCGATGCCCCGGCCACGCTGGTGTGGGCCGAAGCACAGGACGGCGGCGATCCGAAAGCCAAGGCGGCCGTCCGCGACACCCTGTTTACGCTCAACGCGCCGTTCGACGGCACGCCTCAAAAGCTGATCGACCTTGATCAGCGCTATGCCGGGCTCGACTGGGGCCGCGCCGATTTCGCGCTGGTCACCAGCCGCTGGTTCGACACGCGCAAGGAAAAGCGCATCGCGCTCGATCCCTCCCGGCCCGGCAGCGGCCGCGTACTGCTGGAGCGCAACTATCAGGACCGCTACAATGATCCGGGCAGCGCCGTGTCGCGCCTCACTGCCGAGGGCGAAGAGGTGCTGCACTTCACCCCGGACGGCAAGTCGGTCTTCGTGATGGGGGCCGGCGCCTCGGCCAGGGGCGAATTCCCCTTTGTGGGCAAGATGTCCCTGAGCGACGGCAAGGTCACCCGCCTGTGGCAGGCCGAAGCCCCCTATTATGAAGCGCCGGTGGCGCTGGCCGATCTGGCGGGCAAGTCGGTCATCACCCGCCGCGAAAGCAAGGACGACGCCCCCAACTACTTTATCCGCCCGGTGGCCACAGGCTCGAAGACCCGCGCCCTGACGCAGTTCCCGGATCGCGCGCCGCAATTTGCCGGGGTCACCAAGCAGACCCTGACCTATACGCGCGCCGATGGCGTCAAGCTGTCGGGCACGCTGTACCTGCCCGCCGGTTACGATAAGGCCAAGGATGGTCCCCTGCCCCTGTTCATGTGGGCCTATCCGGAAGAGTTCACCGACGCCTCGGTCGCCAGCCAGACGGT
>NZ_JAIWNX010000128.1 GCF_020217185.1 Asticcacaulis sp. | reverse complement strand
CGATAGCGGTAACCGCTTTGTCCGTCCGGGCGGGGCCAGCCACCTGTTCCTGCTGACCCAGGGCTATGCCGTGCTGGACGGGCCGTCCATGCCGATCATTGGTAAGGACGGGGCTGAACCGAACGACACCTATGTCGAGCAACTGACCGCCAGCGCCAAAGCCGCGGTCGATGCCGTCGTCGCTCTGGGCGTCGCGGATCGTAACCGCATCGCCGTGGGTGGCCACAGCTATGGGGCCTTCATGACCGCCAACCTGCTGGCCCACACCGATCTGTTCCGGGCCGGTATCGCGCGCTCAGGGGCCTATAACCGCACCCTGACGCCGTTTGGTTTCCAGTCGGAACAGCGCACCTACTGGGAGGCGACCGACACCTACACGAAGATGAGCCCCTTCACCTATGTCCGTAACATCAAGGACCCGATCCTGCTGATCCACGGCGAAGCGGACGACAATTCCGGCACCTTCCCCATCCAGAGCGAGCGCTTCTACGCCGCCCTGAAAGGCGCCGGGGCCAATGTGCGCTATGTGGTCCTGCCCAATGAGGCGCATGGCTATCGGGCGCGCGAGTCCAACCTGCATACGCTGTGGGAAATGACGCGCTGGCTGGACACCTATGTCAAGAACGCCCCGCCGCGGGCAGAAAAACCGGCCGCGAAGTAAGCGAAGTACGGAGCGCCTCCGGTAAGAGGCGCTCCGTCCCTTCGCATCCGCAAAAATAATCCACGGTTCGGGGTGGCGCTTTGACGCAGATTCGGTTATAGACCGCGCCAAATCACGCGCGCCGAACCGGTTTGGCCTCTCACATATGTCTGCGAGAGGCTTTTTTATGGGTTGGCAAGCGCCTCCGGCACCTGACGGAGGCGTGCGGAAAAGCCCCCCACCCGGCCCCCGGTTTATATATCGGCGCGCCATCCTCTCCCGATATGGGCCGAGGAAAGATCAGAGTCTTTTATGAATCTTCGCAATATCGCCATTATCGCCCACGTTGACCACGGCAAGACGACGCTCGTGGACGCCCTCCTGGCTCAGTCGGGCGTCTTCCGCGCCAACGAAGCCACGGTTGAGCGCGCCATGGACTCCAACGATCAGGAGCGTGAGCGCGGCATCACCATCCTCGCCAAGTGTACCTCGGTCCTGTGGAACGGTAAGGCCGGCGAAACCCGCATCAACATCATCGACACGCCGGGCCACGCCGACTTCGGCGGCGAGGTTGAGCGTATTCTGGGCATGGTGGACGGCTGCGTCATCCTTGTGGACGCCGAAGAAGGCGTCATGCCGCAAACCAAGTTCGTGCTGGGTAAGGCGCTGAAGCTGGGCCTGCGTCCGATCCTGTGTATCAACAAGGTCGATCGCGCCCACGCCGATCCCGACCGCGTGCACAACGAAGCCTTCGACCTGTTCGCTGCCATGGGCGCGACGGATGAGCAACTCGACTTCCCGCACATCTATGCGTCGGGCCGTTCGGGCTGGGCGACGCTGGACCTCAATGTGCCGTCCGACAACCTCGCGCCGCTGTTCGACCTGATCGTCGATCACGTACCGCCGCCCGCCGTGCAGTCAAAGGTCAACGAGCCGTTCCAGATGCTGGCCGTGCTGATCGAATCCGATCCGTTCCTGGGCCGCATCCTGACGGGCCGTATCGCGCAGGGTAAGGCCACCCCCGGTCTGGCCATCAAGGCGCTGAATCGTGACGGTCAGGAAATCGAGCGCGGCCGCATTACCAAGGTGCTGGCCTTCCGCGGCCTGAAGCGTCAGCCGCTGGACGAAGGTTCGGAAGCCGGTGACATCGTCGCCATCGCCGGTCTGTCGAAGGCCACGGTTGCCGACACGCTGTGCGATATGTCGCTCGACACCGCCCTGCCGGCGCAGCCGATCGACCCGCCGACCATCTCGATGACCGTGTCGGTCAACGACTCGCCGCTGGCCGGTCGTGAAGGCTCCAAGGTGCAGTCGCGCGTGATCCGCGACCGCCTGCTGAAGGAAGCTGAATCCAACGTCGCCATCCGCGTCACCGAGTCGGGTGAAAAGGACGCCTTCGAAGTCGCCGGCCGCGGCGAACTGCAACTGGGCGTGCTGATCGAAAACATGCGCCGCGAAGGCTTCGAAGTCGCCATTTCGCGTCCGCGCGTGGTCTATCAGACCGATCCGGAAACCGGTGAGCGCATGGAGCCCATCGAAGACGTGATGATCGACGTCGATGAAGAGTTCACCGGCGTCGTCATCGAAAAGCTGTCGGCGCGTAAGGCTGAACTGAAGGACATGGCCCCGTCGGGCGCGGGCAAGACGCGCATCCAGCTCAAGTCGCCGTCGCGCTCGCTGATCGGTTATCAGGGCGAATTCCTGACCGACACGCGCGGTTCGGGCGTGCTTAACCGCGTCTTCTCGCACTACGAAGCCTATAAGGGCCCCATCGAACAGCAGCGCAAGGGCGTGCTGGTGTCAAACTCGGACGGTGAAACGGCGGCCTACGCTCTGTGGAACCTCGAAGAGCGCGGCGTGATGTTTGTGGGTGCCGGTGAAAAAACCTATATGGGCATGATCATCGGTGAAAATTCGCGCGCCGACGACCTCGACGTCAACCCGATGAAGGCCAAGCAACTGACCAACGTCCGCGCGTCGGGCAAGGATGAAGCCATCCGCCTCACCCCGCCGCGTCGCCCGACTCTGGAACAGGCCATCGCCTATATCGAAGACGATGAACTGGTCGAAGTGACCCCGCTCAACATCCGCCTGCGCAAGAAGGAACTGAACCCCTCGTTCCGTAAGAAGCGCGCCAAGGAAGATTAAAACAAACGGCCCCGGAAACGGGGCCGTTTTTGTTTGTGGGCAAAGGCTCATCAAACGTGCCTGCGCTTTGCGATTGCGTTTTTTATCGTTCCTGATAACTTATCGGCGCTAAGTTACGATGGGGGAGTTCACATGCGTCGCTTTTGGGTATCGGTGGTTTTAAGTCTGGGGGTGATTGCCGGTTTTGTTGTCATCGGACTTTATTACGTACCTGATAGCGCCCGCTTGCGCCCGGCCGATGAAGCGAAGTGGCGGGCGTTGACCTTGCCCAAACCCTATGTGGAATACGCCTGCGGGGATAGCATCGGGAAAGAAGAGCGTACTGAGTGCGAGGCCAACCTGTCGGAATATGCCCCAGGAAACGGTTTCGACCTCATCTTTCCTCAAAACATACCCGATGAAGACTGCGCGCTGATGGCCACAGTGCTGCGCGACGAGGCCAAGGCTGAAAGCGATGGCGAAGTCTATCTGAACGTCAAGGGTCAGATGAACTGTCCTTTTTCAAAATATGGACTCAAGCATTCTACCAAACACGAGCCCGAAGGCGGATATTTTATTATGAACTACTATAGCCTTGACGAACGCCGTGTATCGGCCGACGTCTTTGCCTTCGCCTATCGCCATACCTACGTCTCACGACCCCAATACAGCCTGTTTCGTACGCGCGCCGTCATTTCCTATGGGCATGAAGTCGAAGCAGGTTCAGGTTATATATGCACCTATAACCGCTTTTCAGGTCAGTGGCGGCGTGAGGGCACCTGCGCAATGTCCTGGGTAAGCTGACTTAAAGTATTGGGGTCAAGGGGGCCTTGCCCCCCCCCCTGTCTTGCCCCCCTGTCTTGCCCTAGGCCTTCAACATCTGCTCGACGATGGCCTCGTCCAGCGGTTCGAAGGTGTCGATCTGGGCGCGGTGCCACTGCTTCATCAGTCCTTCGCGCGCTGTGCCGTTGAGGATTGCGCCCGGTTCGACGTGCGGATAGGCGACATCGCCACGCACAACCTCACCATTGGCGGCGCGCACGTGCAGGTGCCACGGCTTGAGGTCACGCGGGTGGTTGAGGCCCGCCGCCGCCAGCATTTCGGATAAGGCTTTCAGCGTATTGCGATGATAGTGTTCGACACGCGGGGCCTTGTCCCTGACCACAAGCGCGCGTCTGCGCCACCAGGCCTGAGTCGTCACGCCGGTTGGGCAGTGGTTGGTATGGCAGGCACGGGCCTGAATACAGCCGGCAGCGAACATGAAGGCGCGCGCCGCCATCACGAAATCGGCCCCAAGCGCATGCACGCGGCAAAAGTCAAAGGCCGAGACGACCTTGCCCGAGGCGCCGATGCGGATATGACCGCGCAGCCCGGCCCCCACCAGCGCATTGTGCACAAAGCTCAACCCTTCGAACAAAGGCAGACCGACATGGTTGGACAGTTCGACCGGTGCCGCGCCCGTGCCGCCTTCGCCCCCATCGACCACGATATAGTCCGGCGTGATGCCGGTGGCCAGCATGGCCTTGACCAGCGCCAGAAACTCGGCCCGGTGGCCGATCGCCAGTTTCAAACCCACAGGTTTGCCGCCCGACAGGCGACGCAGTTCGGCGATAAAGCTCATCATTTCGCGCGGCGTCGAAAAGGCCGGGTGGGCGGCGGGCGACACGCAATCGCGTGTCCGGTCGATCAGGCGAGTGCGGGCGATTTCGCCAGTAATCTTGGCGCGCGGTAGAACGCCACCGTGTCCCGGCTTGGCCCCCTGACTGAGTTTCAGTTCGATCATCTTCACCTGATCGAGCGCCGCCGTGCGCGCAAAGGCCTGCGGATCGAACTGGCCCTCCGGCGTGCGACAGCCGAAATAGCCGGAGGCGATCTGCCAGATCAGGTCCCCGCCATATTTGCGGTGATATTTGGAAATGGCCCCTTCGCCGGTATTGTGGGCAAAGCCGCCCAGCTTCGCCCCTTTGTTGAAGGCCATGATGGCATTGGCCGACACGGCACCGAAGCTGGTGCCCGAAATATTCAGCACCGAAGCGAAATAGGGCTTCTGACAATCCCGCCCGCCTATGCTAAGGCGAAAGTCGCTGGAGGCGATTTTGGACGGGCGCATCGAATGCGATATCCAGCCGTAACCCACGGCATTGACGTCGCGGATGGTGCCGAAGGGCAGCTTGTCCGACACATTCTTGGCGCGGCGATAGACCAGCGCGCGCTGTTCGCGGGTGAAGGGCACCGGGTCGCGGTCGTCCTCGATCAGATACTGGCGGATTTCCGGCCGCACCGCCTCAAGGATAAAGCGAAAATGCCCGATGATCGGATAGTTGCGCAGAATGGCGTGTGAGGTCTGGGTCAGGTCGCGCAAACCGATCAGGCTCAACGGCGTAAGGAGGAGCAAACCCCACCACAGATGCTGATCAACAAAATAGCCCGCCACCGCGCAGGCGAGCGTCAGCAACCACACACCCTGAAGGATAAAAAATCTCGATATCACCGCCGCCCCGCCCGATTAGTCATATAGCTGACATTATCAAGCGCTTGCGACGGTTTTCTGAAGGGTGCTGTTAAACCGCATCAGGGCTTTTTGGGTACGGAACTGAAACCACCCAACTGCCGGCTGAGGCCAATCATTATGGTCGGTGTGCGATTTTCGCTGGCAGACACGCTACGGAAGCGATTCGTCTCGGTAACCGTTTCGATCTTCGTCAGGGGCAGCGGTTCCTGCACCGTGATCACCAGCGACAGCTTCGGCATCAGATTGCGACGATAGTCAATCATCCCGGAACCATTGGCGCCGCGATACCCCTGCGTCGTGTAGCGTCGCCCGTTCAGCTTGTAATTCAGCGACAGAGAGCCCGTCTTGAGAGTATAGTTGAGCGACACACCGCCGCTGAGCGTTGTATCCGAACGACTGATCGACAGTTCCGGCACATCAATGTCCACAAAGGTCACCGTCGTGTCGAAGTTCACAGTAAGCGTATTGTTCCATCGCTGACTATAGGTCGCCGTCAGGCCGTAATTGCGTTCCTGTCCCGCATTCTTTCGCGTTGTCTCGGTGACGAAATTGCCAAGGTTCTGCGGATCAGCAATAACGCGGCTTGAGGTAACGAGCGTTTCGTCCTTGATCCGATAAAAGCCCGTTATTCTATAGTCCGAATGCGGCCGGTTAACCTCGTAAGTGACTTCCAGATTGTCGGCCTCTTCGGGCCCAAGGGCCGCATTCCCGATGGTGACGGCAGTCGCAGAACTAAACACCAGACCGGGGTTGAGATCGACAGGCTGTGGTCGTTGCTGCTTGTGGGTATAGCTGAAACGCAGACGGCGTTTGGGGGAAAAGGCATAGGTGGCGAACAGGCTGGGGTTTAAGCGGGTGTAGTCGATATGATTTTCAAGCGTCGTTCCCGGCGCTTCGGTCGAAAGCTCAAGGGTTTCGGCCCGCAGACCGGCCAGCAGTGTCCATTTGGGCGTCAGTTCCCACTGCGCCGTCGCAAATACCGCCGCCGACTGTTGCTCATAGCGGAAGCGATTACTTAAAAGGGCATCAAGCTGCAAATCCGCGACGGAGCCCGCCGGACCATAGGACAGGGTCTCGGTTTTGCTGGTTTCCGTATCGAATTGTGCACCGACGCTGACCTGAACGCGGTCAAAGGTGGTGTTGTACGCGGCGGACAGCATGGCGGTGCGGGTATTGGAACCCCCATCGCGCCGGGTATAGCGTGTGCCGGTGTTGGTGCTTACCGAAGCGCGTTCATAGTCTAAGCGGGTGAGCGAAGGCGTGTCCCGGTTCGATTGCGAGACCGTCAGGTCGAGCTTGAACGACTGATCCGGCTTTTGTCCGTAGTGGGTGTAACCAAGGCTCAGACTGCCGTTGTCGTTAGGGGTCCGCCCGTCGCTTTGCGAGCGAAAAACATCGCTCAGAGCACCGTCGGCCCCACGGGAGGCGGTATAACCTGCAAAGTCGCTATTCACCTTCCCCCGGTTGTAGCTGAGCCCCCCGGTCAGAACATCATTGTCGCTCAGGTCGTATTGCAGATTCGTCGTCAGCGAGCCTATGCGGTATCGACCTGTGACGGTACCCTCGGATCGCGCCTCACGGATTGCGCTGCCCGACGCATCAAAGGCGGTGGAGGCGCTATCGAAATCACTGTCGAAACGGCCGTCAAACACCGCCGCGAAGCCACTTATATTCAGCTTACCCTGCGTGTAGCTGAGATAGGCGTTGGTGTTACCGCCACCGCGCGAAGCGACCTGCGCGGACACGGACCCAAACAGGCCCGGCGGCAGATTGCGTTTGGTCACGATATTGACGATCGGACCCGAGCCGCTGGAAGAATATTGCGCGCCGGGATTGGAGATGACTTCGATGCTGGAGATATAGGCCGACGGCATGGCGCGCAGTGCCACAGCGCGATTATCTCCGGACAGCATCAGCGATGGACGACCGTTCAGATAAACCCGCGCGGTCTGACCGCGCACGCTGACATCGCCCTGCGCATCGACGGACACACCGGGTACCTTGTTGAGGGCCTCGGCCGCTGTCCCTGTGGCGGCCGCCGGGTCCTTCGAAACGTCATAGACCTCCTTACCCGTTGGGTCCACGCGCTTCTTGCCCTGAACCGTAACGGTCGTCGCGGCTTTATCATCATCTTCCGAGGTCTTAGGCGTTTCCGCCTTTTCCGCCTCTGTCGCTTTGGTCGCGTTCTGGGTATACCCCGTCGTCGGCAAAGCGAACTGAGCGGCAAACAGTAAAGCGACCATGGGAAAACCATGGCGTGAATAAGCGGACAAAGCCCCCTCCCCGCGATGTGCACAACTCAACCGAACAGAGTCGCCTTACACAATTATGACTTACACATCGGATTAAGCAAGCATCGCTTTTCCGTCTTTGATCCTCCGATGACTTTTTTGCTCTGTCGCTTTGGATTGCAGCCCTGACACTCTGCGACCTGCGCGTAATCTTAAGGCCCTTCTGCCGCCTCAGCGGCCCTTTACCCCCTTGGCGACTGTCATTCCCCGCCAAGGTCGATCATGCGCCATCCCCGTCGTTCGCTGCTTCTTTCTGCCACCGCTCTGGCCCTCGTTTTTGCGACCCCGGCGGCTCTGGCGACCACCACGGTTTCGACGGCCACCACCACGCCCTTACAAACGGCCACAGCCAATAGCGGTGGTGCAGACGATATCGACGTCACCGACGCCGCCACGATCACCTTAACCAGCGGCACCGCCCTCACCGTCAATTCGGATAACACGCTGGTTCTCAATGGTGTGGTTGAAATGTCCTCCTCAGACAGCGGTGCCACAGCGGTCCTGATTGACGGCGCCCGCACGACCAGCCTCGACCTTTCGGGGACGATCACGGTGACGGATAGTTACACCGCAGAGGACAAGAACAGCGATGACATCGTCGATGGTGTGTTCGCAGAAGGGACCAACCGCTATGGGGTGCGCGCCACCGGCCTACTGACCGGCAACGCCGATATCGACTCGACGATCACCGTGCACGGCAATCAGTCGGCCGCCATCCTGTTTGAAAAGGGGCAGGTCGGTGATTTCCTGTTTGACGGGACGATCAGCGTTCTGGGCGATGATGCCCGCGGTATCGCCCTGCGTGGCCCGCAAACCGGTCAGGTCTATCTGAGTGGCTCTATCTACACGCAGGGCAAGGACGCACAGGCGGTTGAGCTGTCCGGCGCGATCAACGGTGCTTTGGTGATCGACGCCTCGGTGACCAATACCGGCTATCGCTACACCAGCATCTCTGACGATTATCTGGATATTCTGGACGCCGACGACCTCTATCAGGCCAAGGCCGCAGTGCAGGTCTCAAATACTGTCAGCGGTGGCGTGCTGATCAACGCCGCCGTCACCAGCGAGGACGACACCAATACCGACGAAAACGGCAACGGTATAGAAGATACCGAAGAGGGCACGGCCTCTATCGCCCAGTACGGCACGGCGCCGGCCCTGCTGATCGGTTCCGATACGCAGGCCATTACGCTGGGGGCCATAGCCTATAATGACACGGCCACTGACGATTACAGCAGCCGGACCTATGGACTGGATATACGCGGTTCCATCTCGGCCTATGGCGTCTATGAGGGGGTAAATGCCACAGCCGCACAGATTGCTGGTCTGGGATACGAGGTACTGGTCACCAATGGCATTGGCCTGTCCGGATCGGTCAGCGCCTCCGCTTATGAAGCCATAGCCACGGGTCTGGCGCTCAAAAGCGGTGCCAGGGTTGGCACGCTTAATCTGTCGGGCACGCTGTCGGCCAACACCACCACAACCGATTCTCACACGGCCTATGGTCTGGATATCGACAGCGGCGCGACACTAAGCACCTTGAAGATTGAAACAGGGGGTGCCCTCACCGCCTACGGCTATGGCACGACGGCCAATGCCACGGCCTTGCGCGACACTTCCAACACCCTGACCTCCCTACTCGTCAATGGCAGCATCTCCGCCGGCATCACCCCCGGTGATGAGAACGAAGACGATGTGACCGACACCGCCGTAAACCGCGCGGTAGCCATAGACCTCAGCGCCAATAGCGTGGCAACGACGATTGAGCTGGTCAATGCCCATCTCGATGATGACGATTATGCCCTTCCCTATATCGCCGGTGATGTGAAACTGGGTTCCGGCAATGATACCGTCCGCGTGTCCAACGGTTATATCTATGGCAATATCGACTTCGGTGCGGGTAGCAATAGCCTCACAATCGAAGAGGAAGGCGTCGTTCTCGGCAAGCTGACGGGGGCCGGAACGGTGGCCGTCGATGTCGCCAACGGCCGTCTCGGGCTGAGCGCGGGCTCGCAACTGACCCTGTCGAGCCTGCATGTGGGCAGCGAGAGCGAACTTTATCTGGGACTGACCACCGCAGACCCCACCCGGCCGCTTCTGATCAACACCGGCACGACGGTGTTCGACGATGGCGCGGCGCTCTATCTGACGCTGGACAAGATCATCCAGACGCCGACGCGCTTCACCCTGATGACCGGCAAAAACATCGACTTTGGAACGCTCGACTTCGCAGACATGGATGAGCAGGTCCCCTGGCTTTACAAATCCACCCTGACGACGGGCAGCGCCAATGACGGGCTCTATGCCGATTTTCGTCTGCGCACGCAGTCCGAATCCGGTTTGAGCGTCACCGAGTACAGCGCCTTGGCGGCGGTGCTGACGGCGGCCGCGACCGACGATAACACGACCAGTACGCTACTGGCCGCTACC
>NZ_JAIWNX010000127.1 GCF_020217185.1 Asticcacaulis sp. | reverse complement strand
ACTGAAACCGGTTTTGTCAGCACCTATGCGGCCTTCCTGCCCGATTTTTCGGGTGAAACCCTGCTGTCTCTGTCGCGCGGCCGCGAGGCCCTGACGCGCTCGATTGAAAAGCAGTCGATCCTGCCCGGCGTGGGCGAAACCCACTACTGGCTTCAGGAAGAGGGCTATCAGCTCAATCGCGAACGCGGCCAGACCCTGGGGTTCAAGACCACCGGATTCAGCTTTGCCGGCGGTATCGAACGCGGTCTGGGCTATGGGCAGGCGGTAGGTCTTTTCACCAGCTACACGGCGGCGACTCCCAAAGACACCTACGCCACCGCTTATGAAACCTCTTCGGCGGCCGATTTCACCGTGGGCGGTTACTGGCGACTGGAGAGCGGTGGTCTGAAGGCCTGGTTAAGCGCCGGGGTGGGCGGCACCTTCTTAGAGACGGAGCGTCAGATGGTGGGGTCTGCCAATACCCTCACGGCGCGCGCCAAATGGAACGGCTACAGTCTCTCAGGCAGTACGGGGGCCTCGTATCTGGCGACACTGGGGCCAATCAGCGTAAAACCACTCCTCTCCCTCGACTATTACGCGCTGAAAGAAGACGCGCGGGATGAGAGCGGCGGCGGCACGGCCTTCGACCTTAGCATAGATGAACGCCAGAGCCATATCGCTACCGCCTCTGCGCTCCTGAGCTTTGGGCGCGGTGACCGCACGGCCCTGCTGCAACCGGAATTCTGGGTGGGTTATCGCAATAATGTCTCGGTGAAGGTGGACGATACCGTCGCGCGCTTTACCGGCGGGGATGCGTTTACCCTCTCGGCAGGCGACGTTAAGGGCGGCGCGCCGGTCATCGGTATGCGTATGATGGCAGGCAACGAATATGGTTATGTGGCACTTGAAGCGGAAGGCGAAAAATACAGTGAATACAGCAATTACAAACTGAGCCTTCGCACGGGTTTCAAATTCTGAGTTCACACTTAAGGTATTAGCTTATTAAAATTAATATTATACATTAAAAACAATATTTTGTTGACTTATTCTAATATATTGTCTGAATTGCATTCTCTAATGTGTGGAATGAGCCCCCTGTCACGACAGGGGGCTGAGGCGCGCTTTTTTCTGTTCGCGCGGCGCGAGAGGTGATAACGTTGTCACCCTATAAAGCAGGGCGAATCCGCGCCCTCCGGACAGAGGAAACCCGCCATGATCACCCGTCGCCACAGCCTTGCCCTTGGACTGGCCGCCATAGCCTTCCCGCTTCACAGCGTCGCTACGGAAGCCGGCATACGAGGCCTTGGGGGGGCAGGCGACGCGCTGGGCGAAGGCCCCTACTGGTCGGCGGCACACAAGCGCCTTTTCTGGGTCAATATTTCAGGGCAGACCATCTACGCGCTCGATCCTCAGAGCGGCGATCTGAAGACCTGGAAAACGCCCAGGCCCGTCTGTTTCCTCGCCGATCGCAAATCGGGCGGCCTGATTGCGGGCCTCAGCGACGGGGTCTATGGCTTCGATCCCAAAAGCGGCGCTTTCACCCTTCTGGTACAGCCGGAAAAGCGCGACGATACGCGGCTGAACGACGGCAAGGTCGATGCCAAAGGTCGTCTGTGGACCGGCACCATGGACACCAAATGGAAGGAAAAGGTCGGCGCCTTCTATCGCATCGACGCCGATCTGAGCGTCACCAAGGCGGACGGCCCCTATCTGTGCGCCAATGGCCCGACCTTCAGCGCGGATGGCCGCACCCTGTGGCACACCGAAACCTACGACAAGGAGGTCTTTGCCTTCGATGTCGCACCCGATGGGGCACTGTCGAACAAGCGGCTTTTCGTAAAATTTGACGGCGATATGGGCGCGCCGGATGGCATGACCACGGATGCGCAGGGCGGCGTATGGATCGCCCATTATGGCGGCGGCCGCGTCAGCCGCTACACTCCGGAAGGCAAACTGGATTTCTCTATTGCCCTGCCCGCCACCCAGATTACCAGCATGGCCTTCGGCGGCGCCAAACTCGACCACCTGTATATCAGCTCAGCGGCGCAGTTCCTGCCCGACACTGCGCCGGATAAGGGCGTGGCCGGGACACTGTTTGAAGTGTCGCCGGCCCGGCTGCGCGGGCACACAGGCCTGCCCGCGACACCTTTTGCGGGTTAAACCTTAACCACTACCCCGCCCTGATCGGCGCTGCGGTACATGGCCTGAATCAGGCGGATGTCGCGCAGCCCCATCTCGCCCGGCGTACGGTGCGGCGTATTGCTGCGCGTGGCCTGCGAAAAGCCGTCCACCTGCGCGGCGAACTGGGTATAGGGCGGGGCCGCGCGCACCGGCGTACCGGGGTCCCAGCCACGGTGCAGATTGGCGCGATTGTCGTAATAGTCCGATGCCGGGTCCATATTGATGGCAGCGCTGGCCCCGAACACCTTGATGCGTGATCCGCCGGCGTAGCAGTAGGAGGAGGAGCCCTGTGCGCTGAGGCCTGACGGGAAGGTCATGCGCCAGTTTAGCCCGCCTTCGACGGTCTTAAAGCGCGGATCGTCCTTCGGATAGGCATAGACGGCCGACACGCTGTCGGGCATCTGATCCGCCAGCATCAGGGCACCGTTCAGCGCGTAGATGCCGATATCGTACATGGAACCGCCACCGGCCAGCGGCTTGTCCAGACGCCACTTCATCGGCGGATATTGCGGGTCGGCATTGAACCCGGCATCGCCGGTGATGTAGCGCAGGTCGCCCAGTTCACCCTGCTTGCAGCGGCGCTTGACCTCGATATTGAGCGGCTCGAAATGCACGCGATAGGCCACACCCAATTGCCGATTGGCGGCCTTGGCGGCGGCCACCATGGCCTCGCATTCCTCGACCGTCGAAGCCATCGGCTTTTCGCACAGGACGTGCTTGCCGGCCTTCAGGGCACGGATGGTATACTCGGCGTGCAGACCCACCGGCAGGACGATATAGACACAGTCGATGTCCTTGTCGGCGGCGATCTTGTCGAAATCGTCATAGCCATAGGTTTTGGCCACGCCATACCGCTCAGCCAGGTCCTTTGCCTTGGCCGGATTGCCGGAGACGAAGGCGGTCATGCGCGACTCATCGGCCTGAAGGAAGCCGGGAATCACCTGATTAATGGCGTAGCTGCCCAGACCGACCACGGCCCAGCCCAGACGCTTTTTGGGCGGTTCCGGCAGATCAACCCCGTTGGGCAGGGGCTGACCGGCGGCTTTGCCAGTTGTTTGGGCAGCCGTTTGGGCGGTAGCGGCGGCGCTGGCGACCAGCGGCAGGCCTCCGGCACCTAGTAAAAGCTGTCGGCGATCCATCATGGGGGTTTTCCTCTGTTTGAACTTATGCAGTGGTCGCACTGTAAACCGGAATCCGGACAGGTGACAACGTTTACCCACGGCTTTTTTACCGAACAGGCCCAAGTCGTTTTTCTGAATTTTGTTCTTGTTATGTTCTTTTTTGATGCTAATCTCAGCGCATGACGTCAAAGCCCCTCCCTGCCCTGCGCACCGAACGCATCACCGACGAGAACGCCCTGCCCGATCGGGTGCGCAAGGGACGCGGCGCGGTGTCGAACCGTCTGAGCGGCCGTTTCGATGCGCCCGATCGCTATGACACTACCGACGGCTGGGAGAGCGAAGATTATCCCGATATCGAGCGTGTGCAGACCATCCTCGGCATAGACGCCGTGCGTAAAATCATCAGCTATAACGACTCGCCGGATGTGGGGTCGAGCCGCTCCATCAATCCGTACAAGGGGTGCGAGCACGGCTGTATCTATTGTTTCGCCCGTCCGACCCACGCCTATCTGGACCTGTCGCCGGGACTGGATTTCGAGACGCGCATCTTTCGCAAACCCGACGCCCCCGAACGGCTGCGCGAAGAGCTGTCGCACCCCAAATACCGCCCTGCGCCGCTGGCGCTCGGTATCAATACCGACGCCTATCAGCCGATTGAGCGCCGTGAACGTCTGACGCGACGCCTGCTGGAGGTGCTGTGGGAGTTTCGCCACCCGGTGCATATCGTCACCAAATCGGCCCTGATTCTGCGCGATCTGGATATTCTGGCCCCTATGGCGGCGGCCAATCTGTTTTCGGCCACCTTGTCGGTGACGACGCTCGACCGCCATATTGCGCGGGTGATGGAGCCACGCGCCGCGACGCCCATGAAGCGTATCGAAACCATCCGCACGCTCAGTGCCGCCGGTATTCGGGTAAATGTACTGGCGGCCCCGCTGATCCCCGGCCTGACCTGTCATGAACTGGAAAACATCCTCAAGGCCGGTGCCGAGGCCGGTGCCATCCGCGGCGGCTATATTCCGGTGCGCCTGCCGCACGAGATCAAGCTGCTGTTCGAAGACTGGTTGCGGCTCAACTTTCCGGACCGCGCCGATCGCGTGCTTAATCGTATCCGGGCCCTGCGCGGCGGTAAGCTGAACGATCCGAATTTCAAGACGCGCATGACCGGCACGGGACTGGAGGCCGACCTGCTGAAACAGCGCTATGAGCTGGCGCTGCGGCGGTATGGGCTGGATGCGCCGCGCACACCCCTCGATTCGACGCAATTTCGTGGCGGCGACCCGCAGATGTGCCTGTTTTAGGCTCCGAACAGCATCCGCGTCATGTTCCCGGCAATGAGGCGCAATTCGTCGGCCGATGCCCCGGCACGGGCGCGCACCCCCAGATTGGCGGTGATGCCGCCGATCATCTGGGCCAGCACCTTCGGGTCATGATGGGCAGCCAGACAGCCATAGGTCTGAGCATCGGTAAAGAAGCGCTCGAAACGCACATCGAACTCTTCGATGGTGTTTTGCAGCATTTCCAGAATCGACTCGTGCTGCGGCGCTTCGTTGAGCGCCGTACACATAAAGGCGCAGCCCAGCGGGTGTTCGCTCTGGCCGGTATAGGTGCCGATCATGATGTCGAAATAGCGCCCGACAATGGTGCTTAGGCTATCGCCCTGCCCGTTGCAGCTCAGCACCGTATCCAGTTGCTCGCTGATACGCTGACGATAATGCTGCATGGATTTGAGATAGAGCGCTTCCTTGTCGCCAAACCCGGCATAGAGGCTGGGGCGGTTGACGCCCGTGGCTTCGACCAGATCGTCGAGAGAGGTCGCCGCAAAGCCTTTTTGCCAGAACACATGCAGGGCCTTTTTCAGCACCAGATCGGGGTCATAGGCACGCGGACGCCCGCGCGGACGCTTACAGCACGCGCTCGCCTCCAGCGCCTGATCCCCGCAGACATCGGGCAGAGCCAGCGACACAGCGTCGGCCTCTACGGCCTCGCTCTTATGGATCAGCGTCTCGTAAGACTGGTGCACCATGGCAACACGATTACTCCTTTTACACCTGCCTATGTAGCGTGTCCGCTCCCCTGCTGCCAGTCCCCGACACGCAGATGTCATATCTGCCGTCTTGACCTTAAGATTTCGCCCCCCTTTCGCGACTGCTGACAAATTTTTGTACCAATTCGCACAAAAATTTGTCCAAGCCCCTATTAATTTGCGAAACAGTACATAAATGGATGTCTGCGGCTCCGGTTCAAGGGCTGTTCCTGTGGCCGCTTCCCTTTCTTTTCCCTTTCTCCCCAAAGGTGACCCGCATGTTGACCCCGTCCGATCTTTACCGGCGTGCGCCGCGTCAGGCGCTCCTGACCGCCGCCGCCATCGCCACCCTGAGCGTGGGGGCCTTCGGTATCTATGCCCTGACCACAAAAGCCGACGCTCAGGCCACCGCCGCCGCCCCGCAGGCCATTCCCGTCAAGGTCGCCCTGATCGAAGAACAGACCGTCAGCGGCTGGGACTCCTTCTCCGGCCGTCTGGAAGCGGTCGAGCGCGTTGAAATCCGCTCGCGCGTCTCCGGTGCCGTAAAGGCCATCCATTTCCGTGAAGGCGCCTTCGTCAGGGAAGGCCAGCTTCTGGTGACTATCGACCCGGCGCCCTACGCCGCTGAGGTTGCGCGTGCGCGTGCACAGGTACAGGCCGCCGAAGCGCGCCTGACGCTGGCGCGCTCTGAAAACAGCCGCGCGGAACGCCTGCTGACTGAGCGTGCCATCTCGCAATCCGAGGCCGAAACGCGCATCAATGCCTTGCGCAGCGCCGAAGCCGACCTCGCTGCCGCGCAGGCCGTTCTGCAATCGGCCAATCTCAACCTCTCCTACACGCAGGTTCGCGCCCCGGTGTCGGGCCGCGTGGGTAAGATTGAAATCACGCAGGGCAATCTGGTCGCCTCCGGCCCCGGTTCGGCCGTGCTGACGACCCTGGTGTCGGTCTCGCCCATCTATGCCAGCTTCGATGCCAATGAAGAGGTGATCAACCGCACGCTGGCCGATCTCAACGGGGCCGAATTTGGCAAGGTGCCGGTGAAGCTGGAGCTGGATAACGGTTCCGAACCGCTGAGCGGGCACCTGCAACTGATCGACAATCAGTTCGACAGCCAGTCAGGCACCGTGCGCGCCCGCGCCGTCTTCGCCAATACCGACGGCAAGCTGATCCCCGGTCAGTTTGTGCGCGTCAAGCTGGGGGAGGCCACGGCCAAGCCGGCCATACTGATCAACGAAGTGGCCATCGGCACCGATCAGTCCAAGCGCTTCGTCTATGTGGTGGGCAAGGGCAATGCGGTCGAATACCGCGAAGTCCAGTTGGGTGGCACGATTGACGGTCAGAAGGTAGTCACGGCGGGGCTGAAACCCGGTGATCGCGTGGTGATGTCGGGGCTTCAGGCCCTGCGGCCGGGTACGGTCGTCGCGCCGCAACTGATCGCCGCCCGTCCGGTCATCGACGCCACGCCCAAGCCGAACGCGTAAAAATCTCCTCCCTGTCGTGCAGCGATGGGGGGGGGTAACGCCCAAAGCCTGATTTCGTTGAAACCTTTGGCGTAATCCCCCTCCGTCTTTTGCCGCTTCGCGTCAAAATCCACCTCCCCATGCCTGCGGCACAGGGAGGAGGGCGTGCCTGCGCCGCAATCTTTTCCCGTCCGCCCATAAGGGGGCACTTATGAACCTCTCAAAATTCTTCATCGACAGGCCGATCTTCGCCGGTGTGCTGTCGCTGCTTATCGTGGTGTTCGGGCTCCTCAGCCTGCGCACCCTGCCCGTCTCCGAATACCCGGAAGTCGTGCCGCCGCAGGTGGTGGTGCGTGCCGTCTATCCGGGGGCAAGCCCCGCCGTCATCGCTGAAACCGTCGCCACCCCCATCGAAGAAGCCCTCACCGGAACTGAAGACATGATCTACATGTCCTCGGCCTCGACCTCCGACGGGCAGATGACCCTCACCCTCACCTTCAAGCTCGGCACCAATCCGGATCTGGCGCAGCAGATGGTGCAAAACCGCGTGTCTCAGGCCGAGGCCCGCCTGCCCTCAGACGTGCGCGCGCTGGGCGTCACCACGCAAAAGAGCCAGTCCTCCCTGCCGCTGGTTGTGCACCTCGTCTCGCCCAATGGCCGCTACGACGAAAACTATCTGCGCAACTACGCCCTGATCCACGTCAAGGACCGTCTGCAAAAGATCGAAGGCGTCGCCCCCATCCAGATGTTCGGCGGCGGCGAATATTCCATGCGCATCTGGCTTGACCCGCAAAAGGTCGCTGAACGCGGCCTGTCGGCATCGGACGTCGCCAATGCCGTGCGCGGCGAAAACGTGCAGGCCGCCGCCGGTATCGTCGGGGCCTCGCCCGGACAACCCGACATCACGCTCCAGATGTCGGTCAATGCACAGGGTCGCCTGAAAACCGAAGAGGACTTCCGCAACATCATTGTCCGCTCCGATAACGGCGCCGTCACCTATCTGGGCGATGTGGCCCGCGTTGAACTGGGGGCCGCTGACTATTCGCTGCGCTCGCTGCTGAACAATCAGAAGGCCGTTGGTATCCCCATCTTTGAACAGGCCGGGGCCAATTCGCTGAAGGTGTCTGCCGACGTCAAAAAGGCGATGGCCGAGCTTCAGAAGACCATGCCCGAAGGCGTAGAATACCGCATCGCCTACGACACCACGGAATATGTGCAGGAATCCATCGACTCGGTGATCCACACCCTGCTCGAAGCCATCCTGCTGGTGGTGATCGTCGTCATCGTCTTCCTTCAGACCTGGCGCGCCTCGATCATCCCGCTGCTGGCCGTGCCTGTGTCCGTTATCGGCACCTTCGCCGTGATGCACGCCTTTGGCTTCTCGATCAATGCCCTGACCCTGTTCGGCCTCGTTCTGGCCATCGGTATCGTCGTCGATGACGCCATCGTCGTCGTTGAAAACGTCGAGCGCAATATCGAAGCCGGCAAATCGCCCAAGGAGGCCACCTATCAGGCCATGCGCGAAGTCTCCGGCCCGATCATCGCCATCGCACTGGTGCTGGTCGCGGTCTTCGTGCCGCTGGCCTTCATCACCGGCCTGTCGGGTCAGTTCTACCGTCAGTTCTCGCTGACCATCGCCATCTCAACCGTCATTTCGGCGATCAACTCGCTCACCCTGTCCCCGGCTCTGGCGGCGCTCCTGCTCAAGGACCACCACGCCAAAAAGGACGCCCTGACGCGCTTCATGGACCGCTGGCTGGGCGGCTTCTTCCGCCTGTTCAACCGTTTCTTCCACCGGTCGTCGGAAAACTACGGCAGGGGTCTGGGGGGCATTATTTCACGCAAGGCCCTGATGCTGGGCGTCTATGCGGTGCTGGTGCTGGCCACCCTGTTCATGTTCAGGACCGTCCCCACCGGCTTTATCCCGGCGCAGGACAAGCAGTATCTGGTCGGCATGGTGCAGCTTCCCGACGGGGCAACGCTCGACCGCACCGAAGCTGCCGCCCGCGCCATGACCGATATCGCCATGAAGCAAGACGGCGTGAAGGACGCGCTCGCCTTCCCCGGCCTGTCGATCAACGGTTTTACCCTCGCCTCCAATTCGGCGGTAGTGTTTCTGGCGCTCGAATCGTTTGAGGAACGCGGCAAAAACCACCTCGATGCCGGCACCATCGCCGGTGCGCTGAACCAGAAGTTTCTGGGCATTGGCGACGCCTATGTCGTCGTCTTCCCACCGCCGCCGATCCTCGGCCTCGGCACCACGGGCGGCTTCAAGCTTCAGCTTCAGGATCGCGGTGCGCTTGGGCCCGAAGCGCTTGATCAGGCCACCAAGGCCTTTGTCGCCAAGGCCTATCAGACCAAGGAACTGGCCGGCGTTTTCTCCAACTATCAAATCAATGTGCCGCAGGTCTATGCCGACATTGATCGCGTCAAGGCCCGTCAGCTCGGCGTCAATGTGCAGGATGTCTTCGACACCATGCAGATCTATCTCGGCTCAATGTATGTCAACGACTTCAACAAGTTCGGCCGCACCTACTCCGTCCGTCTTCAGGCCGATGCGCCCTACCGCGCCCGCCCGGAAGACATCGGTCAGCTCAAGGTGCGCGCCAGCAGCGGCGAAATGATCCCCCTGTCGGCGCTTCTGAAGGTCGAACCGTCCTTCGGGCCGGTCAACGCCACCCGCTATAACGGCTATCTGGCCGCTGACATCAATGGCGGCCCCGCCCCCGGCTTCTCTTCGGGTCAAGCCGAAGCCGCCGCCGCCAAAATCGCCGCCGAAGTCCTGCCGCCGGGGATCGAGTACGAATGGACCGACCTGACCTATCAGCAGATTCTGGCGGGCGACTCCTCCGCCATCATCTTCCCGCTGGTCATCCTGCTCGTCTTCCTTGTGCTGGCGGCGCAGTATGAAAGTCTGGTCCTGCCGCTGTCGATCCTGCTGATCGTGCCCATGGGCCTGCTGGCCGCCATCACCGGCGTGTGGGTTTCAGGCGGCGACAACAACATCTTCACCCAGATCGGCCTGTTCGTTCTGGTGGGGCTGTCGGCCAAGAACGCCATCCTGATCGTGGAATTTGCCCGCGAGCTGGAACTGGCCGGACACAGGCCGCTACAGGCCGCTATTGAGGCGAGCCGGTTGCGTCTGCGCCCGATCCTGATGACCTCCATCGCCTTCATCATGGGCGTCCTGCCTCTGGTGCTGGCGCATGGAGCCGGGTCAGAAATGCGTCACG
>NZ_JAIWNX010000126.1 GCF_020217185.1 Asticcacaulis sp. | reverse complement strand
CCATGGGTGTGGCCGTCTTCGCCGGCATGATCGGGGCCACCGTCTTCGGCCTGTTCCTGACGCCCGTCTTCTACGTCACCCTGCGCGCCCTGACCGGCAATCGTCCGCTCAAGGCCCATACCCACCCCGATGAGTCCGGCCACGAAGGGATCGACCCCGCGCCGAGCACCGCCACGCTGAACTCACATCCGGAGGCACATTAATGTCTCGCTATAAATCCCTGATACCCTTAACCTTTGCGGCCCTTCTCCTGACGGGGTGCGCTACCGCCCCCCTGACGCAGGACGCGGGCCTCACCCCGCCCGCGGCCTTCAAGGCCCCGGCCACAACCGAGACCACCGCGCCACCTCTGGCCCAGAAGGCCGACGCCTTCTGGCTGATCTTCGGTGACCCGGTGCTCGACGATCTCGAAGCGCGCGCCATGACCCGCAATACAGACGTGGCCATCGCCGCCGCCCGCGTGCAGCAGGCCCGCGCCCTGATCCGTCAGGCCCGTGCCATGCAGCTGCCGCAGGTCAGCGCCGGACTGCAATCGTCGCGCGCCTCGCAAACGGGCCAGTCGCCCAAGGCCTCGACCCTGCACGCGGCCGGCCTCGACCTCGGCTATGAGGTCGATCTGTCCGGCCGTCTGTCGAAGGCGACACAGGTGGCGACGCTCGACGCCTCTGCCGCCGAAGACACTGCGAAATGGGCGCAACTGCTGGTTCAGGGCGCGGTGGCTGAGACCTATTTCGCCCTGCGCGCCCTCGATGAAGACCGCGCCATCGTGGCCGAAACGCTGGAGGCCTATCAGGGCACGCTCAGCGTCACGCAAAACCGCTATGCCGCCGGTGATGTCGCCGAACTGGACGTGGTGCGCCTGCAAACCGAGGTCGCAACAACCGAGGCCGAGCTAAAAGCGCTCGACCGTCAGAGGGCGCAGATCGAAAACGCCCTGAGCCTGCTGGTCGGTGACCTGCCTTCGACCTTCCGCGTCGAGGCCAAGGCGTGGGAGGCGCAACCCTGGGCCGGGGCCGTCCCGCTGATCCCAGCGGGGCTGCCGTCTGAGCTTCTGACGCGCCGCCCGGACGTCACCGCCGCCGAAAAGGCCATGCAGGCCGCCCAGAAGCGCGTCGGCATCGCCAGGGCCGCGTGGTTCCCGCGCCTCAGCCTGACCGCCTCTGCCGGGGGCGCATCGAACGAGCTGTCGGACATCTTCTCCGAAGGGGCGCGCAACTGGTCGCTCACCGCCATTGTGGCGCAGGCGATTTTCGACGGCGGACAGCGCAAGGCCGGCGTCGAGCTGGCGCAGGGTGATCTGGCCATTGCCTTTGCGCAGTATCGTCAGTCGGTTCTGGGGGCCTTTGGCGACGTCGAAAACGCCCTGTCGGACATAGACGGCCTGACCGGCGAAGCCGAGACCCAAGCCACGGCTCTGGCGGCGGCGCGCCGGGCGCTCGACCTGTCGCAGGCGCGCTACAAACACGGCTATGTGTCGCAGCTTGAAGTGCTCGATGCCCAGCGCTCCTATCTGCGCATCCGCCGTCAGGATCTTCAGGTGCGCGCCCAGCAATATCAGGCAACCGTGCGCCTCATCCGCGCTTTGGGTGGCGACTGGACCGTGTAAACCGGGCTCTTCATGACTCTGACGCCTGCCGACCCGCTCGGCAGGCGTTTTTTGTGCGCGATAACGCTTGGAATTGAACGTATTTGCTCTATAAGTCAGACAAATAACCAAAGGGAAACGTCCGATGAAAATGCGCCTCAGCCTCGCCCTTATTGCCCTGTCGCTGGCGGGCTGCGCCGCCCTGCCCCACACCGAGGCGTCGTCCATAGCGCCGAAGCCCCTCTACCGCGACCCGGTCTATGATGGGGCAGCCGATGTGTCGATCATCTACGACCGCGCGGCCAGGGACTGGAAGATGTTCTACACCAACCGCCGCGCCACGCTGAAAACGCCCGATGGCGACGTATCGTGGGTGCATGGCACGCCCATTGGGGTAGCGACCTCGAAAGACGGCGTGAACTGGGCCTATCAGGGCATGGCCGATATCCCGCTGTCATGCACGGGCGAAACCCTGTGGGCGCCGGAAGTCTATGCCGATAACGGCACCTATCACATGTGGCTGACGGTTGTTCCGGGCGTTTTCAAGGACTGGAAGGCCGGGCGCTTCATCGTCCACCTGACCAGCCCGGACCTGAAACACTGGACCTGCGGTGAGCGGCTGGAACTGGGAACCGACCGAGCGATTGATGCCAGCGTCATCCGGAAGGACGGCCTCTATCGCCTGTGGTTCAAGGACGAGCGCAAGGGCAGCCGCCTGTTTGTGCTGCAAAGCCCGGACCTCAAATCATGGGTGCGTCAGCCCGATCCGGTCATCGACACCAATGCCGAAGGGCCCAAGGTGTTCCAGTTCGGCGGCCACTACTGGCTGATCGCCGATGTGTGGAAGGGGCTGATGGTCCTGCGTTCGGACGATCTGAAGACCTGGACGCCACAACCCAACCGCCTGCTGGAACAGCCGGGCACGCAGGCGACTGATAATGAAAAGGGCCAGCATCCCGACGTGGTGGTCAACAATGGCCGCGCCCTGATCTACTACTTCGTGCATCAGTATAAGGCCCCGGAAGCCGCGACCAACCCCAAATACGGTCAGCGCACCGTCATTCAGGTCGCCGAACTGAAGATCGGCCCCGATGGCTGGCTGACGGTCGATCGCAATGCGCCGGTCGATGCGCGGCTGACGCCGCCGAAATAGTCAGACCGCCCGCGCCAGTACGTTGCGGATCGAAAAGCTGGAATGGATGCGCTGCACACCGGGGAGCTTCGACAGCACCTCGGTGTGGATACGCTCAAATTCGCGGGCGTCGGCAATATCAACGCGCAGCACGTAGTCGGCATCCCCGGTCATCAGCAGGCACTCGCGGATTTCCGGATAGCGGCGCACCGCTGCCTCAAAGCGCCTGAGCGTCCCCTCGCTCTGTCGCTCCAGCGAGATGCGGATAATGACGGCGATAGACTCGCCTTCGACCTCTTCGCCGATCAGGGCGGTATAGCCGCGGATGACACCGCTTTTTTCCAACAATTGAATGCGCCGCAGGCAGGCCGAAGGCGACAGGCCCACCTCGGCGGCCAGTCGGGCATTGCTCATTCTCGCATTGAGCCGGAGAAGCCGGATCAGGCTGCGGTCCACCGCATCGAGAGGGCGCATGACAGATTCTTTCGAAAAGCGAACAATTGTTGCGACATATGACACATATATGAACCAATCACGTCAAATAGCACGAACATTCGACGATCCTTGCGTTAATCTTGTCTCTATTGGCGGAAAGAGGGCGGCATGGATCAGGCTCTGGCGAATGAGGCTTTGGCAAACGGCGCAGGCGGCATACTGCGCGTCGATCTCCGTGCTCTGAAAGCCAACTATCTCAAACTGTGCCAATTGGCGGCCCCTACCCCGGTCAGTGCCGTGGTCAAGGCCGATGCCTATGGTCTGGGCGTCGCAGCGGTGACAGACACCCTTTACGCCGCCGGTTGCCGCCATTTCTTCGTGGCCCTGACGCGCGAAGCGCTCGATCTGCGCCCGCATCTGCCCGCTGATGCTGCGCTCTATGTGCTGAACGGACTGACGCCGGGCAGCGAAGACCGCGCTGCCGAAACCGGGCTGATCCCTGTACTGAACTGCCCCGAACAGCTCGACGCCTGGGCCAATGTAGCGCGCCAGATGGGGCAGACCCTACCCGCCCTTCTACAGGTCGATACCGGCATGTCGCGTCTGGGTTTCATGCCCGAAGACCTTAAGGCGCTGGCCCACACGCCGGAGCGTCTTGAGGGTGTGCGCATTGACTATCTGATGAGTCATCTGGCCTGCGCCGATGAGCCCGCCAGTCCGGCCAATGGCCAGCAACTGGAAGCCTTTGAGTTAGCCTCGCGCCTGTTTCCCGATACCCCCCTGTGCTTTGCCAATTCCGGCGGGCTGTTTCTGGGGGCGGAATACCACGCCGATCTGTGCCGTCCCGGTATTGCCCTGTACGGGGCCGCGCCGCACCTTGAGCGGACCAATCCGATGCAGCCGGTCATTGCGCTCGATCTGGCCGTCATCCAGACCCGCAGCGTCCCCGCCGGGACGCGCATCGGCTATGGCGGCACGGTGGTGACCGACGCGCCCAAACGTCTGGCCACGCTATCCGCTGGCTATGCCGACGGCCTGCCGCGCCGGTTGGGCGATCAGGGCGCGGTCTATTTCAGGGGCGTGCGCCTGCCCTTTATCGGCCGCGTGTCGATGGACTCGATTATTATCGACATCGACGCCCTGCCCGAAGGCGCGCTGAAGCCCGGCGATTTTGTCGAGCTTATCGGTCCGCATCAGTCGCTGGACGATGTGGCAGCCGCCGCCGGCACCATCGCCTACGAAATCCTGACCCAGTTGGGTCCGCGGTATCACCGTCACCTCATCGCAGCGGAGGGCTGAGGCATGAAGATCGTCGTTCTGGGGGCTGGGGTCATCGGCGTCACCTCGGCCTGGTATCTGCGTCAGGCCGGGCATGAGGTGACGGTCATCGACCGTCAGCCCGGCCCGGCGCTGGAAACCTCGTTTGCCAATGCCGGAGAAATTTCGCCCGGCTATTCTTCGCCGTGGGCAGCACCCGGTATCCCGCAAAAGGCGCTGCGCTGGCTGTTCATGAACCACGCGCCGCTGATCATCCGCCCCAATCTCGACCCGCAGGCCGTGCGCTGGATGTGGCAGATGCTGATGAACTGCAATAGCGCGAGTTACAAGCGCAACAAGGGCCGCATGGTGCGCGTCGCCGAATACAGCCGCGACTGCCTGATGGCGCTGCGGCAGGACATTGGCATCCGCTATGATGAACGCACGCAAGGCACGCTGGAAGTCTTTCGCACGCAAAAGCAGATCGACGGCCTCACCAAGGATATTCAGGTGCTGAAAGACGGCGGCGTGCCGTTTGAACTGCTCGATACCGACGGCTGCGTTGCCGCCGAACCGGGGCTTACGGCCTCACGTCACAAGATCGTCGGGGGCCTGCGTCTGCCCAATGATGAAACGGGTGATTGTTTCAAATTTACCAATGCCTTGTCTGAAAAAGCTGAGGCGGCGGGTGTGGTGTTCCGCTACGGTGTCGATCTGCGCGGGCTGGTCCGCGAGGGCGAGCGCATAAAGGCGGTGCAGACCGCCGATGGCGATATCGAAGCCGATCTGTTTGTGGCGGCGCTGGGCAGCTATACGCCCGCCTTCCTGCAACCGCTGGGGCTGGATGTGCCGGTTTATCCGGTCAAGGGCTATTCCCTGACCCTGTCCATCATTGATGACCACCGCGCCCCTCTGTCCACCGTGATGGACGAAGCGCATAAGGTGGCCATCACGCGCCTCGGCACGCGCATCCGCGTCGGCGGCATGGCTGAGATCGCCGGTTTTTCAAGGGACCTGCCAGAAGCGCGTCTCAACACGCTGAAATACGTCGTCGAAGACCTGTTTGGCGGCGCAGGCGACCTCAATCACCCGAACCTGTGGTCGGGCCTGCGCCCGATGACACCGGACGGCACGCCGATTATCGGCCCGACGCGCTATGGCAATCTGTGGCTCAATACCGGCCACGGCACCTTGGGCTGGACCATGTCGTGCGGTTCGGGCAAGGTGCTGGCGGACCTGATCAGCGGCCAGACCCCGGACATTGAAACGGGCGATCTCAGTCTTAAGCGTTACGCCGCCTGAGGTTCGGTGCGAGTGCCGGTGCGGTTAAATTTAGGTGTTACGGTATAACCCGGATTGCCAAGTTCAAATTATACGGTATACATTTTGACATTGCCACGCCTCACAGAGTGATCTCATGAAAGCCCTTCTGCGCGCCACCGCCCTGTCTGTCATTCTCGCCACCTCCGCCCTGCCCGTCAGCGCCGAGGTCGATCCGGCCGTTCAGGCGAAGTTCGAGACGATCTACAAGACCGAATGGGAATGGCGCGGCAAGCAGTCGGCGGCCAATGAAGACACGCCCGCCGATCAACGCGGGGGCGGCCTGCCCGACGTCTCAAAGGCGGCTCAGGACAAAAAACTGGCCTACTGGCAGACTGTGCTTAAGCAACTGGATGCCATCGACATCAGCAAGTTGTCAGAAAAGGACGCTGACAATTATCGCGTCTATCGCTTTCAGATTGAAACCCTGATCAATGCTCAGCTCTATAAGCTCTATGAGCGTCCGGTGGCCGGAGATACCTCCTTTTGGTCTGATCTGGGTTATATTGCGAGCGGCACCTTCCGCAGCGAGGCCGATTATCGCAACTATATCAAGACGCTGGGCGACATGCCGCGCTATTTCGGTCAGAATATCGACAATATGCGCTCTGGCCTCAAGCGGGGTTTCACCCTGCCGCGCGTCTCGCTGCAAGGCCGCGATGTCTCGCTGACGCAGGTGATCGAGGCCAAAGGTGAAGCCAACCCCTTCTATAAGCCGTTCAAGCACTTCCCGGCGACTATTCCTGCCGACAAACAGGCCGAACTGAAAAAGCTGGGCCTTGAGGCCATCCAGAAAAGCGTCATTCCGGCGCACCAGAGCGTGCTGACCTTCCTCAATGGCGAATATACGCCCAAGGCGACGACGTCCATCGCCGCTATCGACCTGCCGGATGGCCACAACTTCTATCAGGCCCAGATCTACGAATACACCACCCTCACCCTGACGCCGGACCAGATTCATCAGATCGGTCTGGACGAGGTCGCCAAGATTCGCGGCGAAATGGACGCGGTGATGAAAGAGGTCGGGTTCAAGGGCGATCTCAAGGCCTTCCTGACCTTCCTGCGCACCGATCCGCAATTCTATGCCAAGACGCCGCAGGAACTGCTCGACCGTTCGGCCTGGGCCGCCAAGATGTTCGACGGCAAGGCCGGTGACTATTTCGGCCGTCTGCCGCGCATGCGCTTTGCCATCATCCCCGTGGCTCCGGAAATCGCCCCCTTCTACACCAGCGGACGCGGCGGACCCGGCGGCTACTGGGTCAATACCTATAACCTGCCGTCGCGCCCGCTTTATTCGGTCATGGCGCTGACCTTGCACGAATCGGCGCCCGGCCACGCCTTCCAGATGCCACTGGCCATGGAAAACAAGGGCCTGCCGCCCTTCCGTCAAAATGGCTACATCTCGGCCTATGGCGAAGGCTGGGCGCTCTATTCTGAACGTCTGGGCGTCGAGATGGGCATGTATCAGACACCCTATGAGCGCTTTGGCATGCTGAGCTATCAGATGTGGCGTGCGGCGCGTCTGGTGGTCGATACCGGGATGCACGCCAAGGGCTGGACGCGCGATCAGGCGCTCGATTTCCTGCGTGAAAACACCGCCCTGTCCGAGCATGAAATCACCACCGAGGTCGATCGCTACATCGCCTGGCCGGGTCAGGCGCTGAGCTACTATCTGGGCGAAATGGCCATCTGGAAGGCCCGCGCCAAGGCCGAAGCGGCGCTCGGTGAGAAGTTCGATATCCGCGCCTTCCATGACACGGTTCTGGAACTGGGCTCCGTGCCCCTGCCGGTGATGGAACAGGCCGTGGACCGCTTTATCGCGCGCGGCGGCACAAGTCCGTACAAGGACGAATAATTAGTCCGGTGGCGGATTAATCATTTAGCCATCCTTGGCCACGCCTTCGATCAGCGGCACAAAGCGCACCTCGCCGAGGTCTTCCACCTCATAGGCTTCGGGGGTGCGCGTATAGCGCAGCAGGCGCTGCACCGACCCGCGCCCCTGTGGTGCGACCATGATCCCCTTGACCTTGAGCTGCGCCAGAAGGGGGAGTGGTTCGTCAGGAAGCGCCGCAGTGACAAGGATGCGGTCAAACGGCGCCTGCTCCGGCCAGCCGTCCCAGCCATCGGCAAAGCGATAGATGATGTTCTCCATCATCAGCCGCTTATGGCGGATTTCGGCCTCCAGCATCAGGGAGCGATAACGCTCGATCGTATAGACGTAACGGCACAGGCGCGACAGGATCGCCGTCTGATAGCCAGAGCCTGTGCCAATTTCCAGCACACGATGGCGACCTTCCAGCTTGAGGGCCTGCGTCATCAGGGCGACGATATAGGGCTGCGAAATGGTCTGGCCCGCGGCGATGGGGATGGCGGAATCCTCCCACGAGCGGTCAAGGAACAGTTCCGGCACGAACAGGTCGCGCGGGGTGTACTCCATAGCGTGCAGCAGCTTTTCGTCCTGAATACCCTGTGCTTTCAGGCTGGCCAGCAGGCGCTCGATGCGGGTTTCCGGCAGGGGGGCCTCGCTCATCGACCGGTCTCCTTGAGGTCGGGGGTACGGATACGCTTCGGGGCCGCGCCACCGAAAACGCCCTTATAGGCGTGCAGCGTCTCGTAATGTGTCAGATCAAGATGCAGAGGCGTCACCGAAATGCGGTTTTCGGCGACGGCCTTGAGATCGGTGCCATCGACCAGCTCGCAGTCATGACCGTGAAAATCGAGCCAGTAATAGGGCCGGCCGCGCGGATCGACGCGCTTGACGGCGTGCAGATCATGCAGGTCGCGGAAGCCCTGCCGCGTCATTTCCACGCCCGTCACCGCCTCATCGTCGCAGTCGGGGAAATTGATATTGAAGATGAGGTTGTTCGCCCAACCCTTTGTTAAAAGGGACGAAATGACCGGCGCACCATAGGCCCTTGCCGCTTCCCACTGCGCTTCGACGTCCAGATCGAAGTCCAGACACTGCGACAGGGCAATCGACGGGATGCCCAGCGTCATCCCCTGCAAGGCCCCGGCCACCGTGCCGGACAGGGTCACATCCTGAGCGAGGTTAAAGCCGCGATTAACCCCCGACAGGACCAGATCAGGGGGTTCAGGCAACAGGTCGTTGACGGCAATCTGCACGCAGTCAGTCGGCGTGCCGGTAACCGCAAAGGTGCGTTCATCCAGACGGTGCGCGCGCAGCGGGTCGTGCAGGGTGATCCCCCGTCCCTTGCCCGACTGCTCATAAAGCGGCGCACACACCCAGACGTCATCCGACAGTTGCGCCGCAATCTCACGCAGCACCATCATGCCATACGCTTCGACGCCGTCGTCATTGGTCAGGAGGATACGCATGGGACTCACCTTTCGCCCTCCGTACTAGAGCGCTCTTGGCGAACGCACAAGACATCCCCGTCAGGCGTGGCTCAAAACCGTCTTCAGGACCGATGATCCACAGATGACACGCTTCGGCAAAATCCCCAGGCACGCGAGTCGCATATCAAGATTCTCCAATTTGACGAAAAACATGGTTAACGCCCGGGCGTGCGGTTAATGGCAACCGGCGTAACAGCGGCCGATAGTGCCGGGGGCCACTCAGTAAATGCCTTCCTTTCAGCCTTACACTTCCTGATTTTCAGACATTTCAAAACACAGCCATCTGTCGAATATTTTAAAGGCTACAACCATGTCGGAATATGTTGGGTGGACGGATTACGCCGACGTGGCAGATACCCCTGCCGCCCTGTCCGCCTCTCTTCTGCGCCGCCGCCCCGATCCCGAGGCCCTGATCCTGCACCGGAAGCCTCAGAGCTGCCGGGTGGCGGATAGCCCCTATAAACGCTTTCTGGATATAGGGGTTGCGTTTCCGGTGCTGCTGTTCCTGCTGCCCGCCTTACTGATCCTCAGCCTGCTGATCAGGCTCGATTCCGCTGGTCCGGTTCTGTTCTGCCAACGCCGCACCGGCCTGAACGGGCGCGTGTTTAAAATCTACAAGTTCCGCACCATGCGGGTCGCAGAGGATGGCGCGCACGTGGTTCAGGCACAGCGCAACGATGCCCGCGTCACCCGCCTGGGCCGGTTTCTGCGCCGGACCAGCCTCGACGAACTGCCACAACTCGTGAATGTGCTGAAAGGCGACATGTCTCTGGTCGGGCCCCGCCCGCACGCCATCGCGCACGACAAGGCGTTTGCTTCACGCGTCCCCGGCTACACCGCCCGCTTTCGCGCGCGACCGGGCCTGACCGGGCTGGCGGCTATTCGTGGCTATCGCGGGGAAATCCACACACCCG